>NZ_JBGLYU010000019.1:0-96766 GCF_047304235.1 Variovorax sp. Varisp36 | reverse complement strand
GCCTTGCGCAGCGAAATAAAGGAGGAGGCCGCAGGCCGGGGGACATTCGCGGAGCAAGGTACCCCGTCGGCGTGATCGAGCCCCGAACGAGCGCCGAGGCTTAGCGCACTTCCTTCAAATACTCATCAGAGAAGGCCTTCTGCGCGGCAGCCATCCGCCCGTAGTCCACGCTCTTGGCGCGGGCGTATTCGCTCGCCGGCAGGAACTGCGTTTCGATGTCCTTGGGCATGGCGCTCGCGCGCACCGGCCGCAGATAGGCCTTGGCCCAGATCGCCTGGCCTTCGTCGGACAGCGTGAAGTCGAGCACCTTCTTCGCATCGGCCGCGTGCGGGGCCTTGGCGACCAGGCTCATCACGTAGGGCACGGCCAGCGTGCCTTCGCTCGGGATCACGAAGGCGACGTTGGCCTTGTCCTTGTACTTGGCGCGGTAGGCGTTGAAGTCGTAGTCGAGCAGGATCGCGATCTCGCCCGACAGCACGCGCGCGTACGAGGTCTGCTTCGGCACGATGGGCTCGTTCTTCTGCAGCGCCTTGAAGTAGTCGATGGCCGGCTTGAAGTTGTCGAGCGTGCCGCCGCGTGCTTCGTTCACCGCCACCGCGCCGACATAGCCCACGAAGGCCGAGGCCGGGTCGAGGTAGCCGATCAGGCCCTTGTACTCGGGCTTGAGCAGGTCGGCCCACGACTTCGGGATCGGCTTGCCCTTGAGCGCGTCGACGTTGACCATGAAGCCGAGCGTGCCCGAGTGAATGGTGAACCAGTTGCCGGCCGGGTCCTTCAGGCCATCGGGAATGTCTTTCCAGGCGGCGGGCTTGTAGGGCTCGACCACGCCGTCTTTCGCGGCCTGCACCGCGAAGGTCACGCCGAGGTAGGTGACGTCGGCCACGGGGCTGGCCTTCTCTGCGACCAGCTGCGCGAGCGACTGGCCCGAGTTCTTGTTGTCGGCCGGCACGGTGATGCCGGTCTTGGCCTTGATGGCCTTCAGCTGCGTGCCCCAGTCGGCCCATTCGGTCGGGCAGTTGTAGCAAATGGCGGTCTGGGCCATGGCGCTGCCGGCGGCGAGCGCGGCGGCCAGGATGCCGAGGCGAGCCAGGCGGTTGAAGCGAAGTGACATGGTGGGACTCCTTGGATGGATGTGGTCGGAGAACGAGGGAAGGTCAGGGAATCGCGGCGTTGTTGTCCTCGCGCGCCGAAGCGCACGACTCGCCGTCTCGGAAGGCATGGGCAAGCAGCAGGCTCGCGTCGGGCTGCAGCGTCGCGCCCCCGGCGATGGCCGGGATCAGCAGCTCGACGCTGTGGCGGCCGATGTCGCTGTTGGGCTGCGCGATGGTGGTGAGCGCAGGTGTGAGGTCTTCGCCGAGCGCGATGCCGTCGAAGCCGACCACGCTGAGGTCGTCGGGCACCGCCAGGCCGCTCAAGTGCGCGGCGCGGATGCTGCGGATGGCCAGCAGGTCGTTCGAGCAGATCAGCGCGGTGGGGCGGCGGCGCGCCTGCAGCTGGTGCGAGAGCGCATCGACCGCGGTTTCGACGAAAGGCACTTCGATCAGCGCGGGCGCGGCGAGCCCGGCCTCCGCCATGCCCCTGAGGTAGCCGCGATAGCGCTGCTGCGCACGGTCCGACGCGGCGAGCGTGCCGCTGACCATCGCGATGCGGCGATGGCCCAGCAGCACGAGGCGCGCGACGGCATCGGCCACGGCGCCTTCGCTGTCGACCGACACGCAGGGGTGGTCCGCGTGGCGGTTGTAGGCCAGCACATAAGGCACCTCCGCCGCCTGGAGCCGGGGCAGCGCGGCCGATGTCGAAGGATTCGACACCACGAGGATCAGCCCGTCGACATTGCCGGCCAGCAGCAGTTGCACCGCGCGTTCTTCTTCATCGAGCCGGTAGCCGGTGGTGACGGGAATGATCGCGTAGCCGCCCGCGATGGCCGCGCGCGCGATGCCCTGCAGGCACTCGGCGAAGGTCGGGTTGAGCAGTGTGGGGAGCACCACGCCGAGCACACGGCTGCGCTGGGTGCGCAGCGTGCGCGCGCTGGCGTTCGGCACATAGTTGAGCTCCCGCGCCACGCGCTCCACGAGTTCGCGGGTGACGGGCGTCACCTTGCCGGGAAAGTTGAAGGCCCGCGACACGGTGGCCACGGAGACCCCGGCTTTGGCTGCAACGGCTTGGATGCTCATTGTGCGGTGTTCATGTAATCGATTACATTGGACCGCTGCAGTATGACTTTGTTATGACATCGCGAGAAAGCGGGGAGAAACCCTCGGACTTTCGCGAGAGGGCAGACCCAAATAAGAAGGGGCCCGTAGGCCCCTGAGAAAAAGTTACTTGCCCCGGCGAACCCGCCGGATCTCGTCCAGGATCAGGCAGATGGCGCCCAGCGTGATGGCGCTGTCCGCGGCATTGAAAGCAGGAAAGTACCAGTTGCCGGCGTGGAAGCTCAGGAAGTCCACGACATAGCCGTGCATCATCCGATCGACCACGTTGCCGATGGCGCCGCCCAGGATGCAGGCCATCGAAAACGAGAACAGCTTCTGCCCGGCGTGGGACTTCAGCATCCATACGATGAACACCGCGGCGCCCACGCCGATCACTGTGAACAGCCAGCGCTGCCACCCCGAGTGATCCGCCAGGAACGAGAAGGCCGCCCCGGTGTTGTGCGCACGCACGACGTTGAAGAAGCCCGTCACGTACGTTGCGTCACCGAGCTTGTAGTAGCCCAGGATCAGCGTCTTGGTGAACTGGTCGATGATCACGATGATCACCGCCAGCCCGAGCCAGGGCCAGATGCTGCTGCCGCCGCGTGAACGCGATGCCGACATGGAACGTGCCGCCGCCATCAGGCAACGCTCCGCGATTCGCCGGCGCCGAACAGGTTGCTCGTGCAACGGCCGCAGATCGTGGGATGCGCCGGGTCGTGGCCCACGTCGCCGCGGTAGTGCCAGCAGCGCTCGCACTTCTGCGCGGCGCTCGGCGTGACCACCGTCGACAGCGCGTCGCCGGCCGCCAGTTCGATGGCCGAGGCGATGAAGACGAACTTCAGGTCCTCGCCCAGGGTGCCCAGCAGCGCGAAGTCGTCGGCCGGTGCCGTCAGCTGCAGGTTGGCCTGCAGCGACGAGCCGACCTTGCCTTCGGCGCGCACGGCTTCGATGTCCTTGTTCACCGCGTCGCGGATCTCGCGGATGCGCGTCCACTTGGCGAGCAGGGCTTCGTCAGATGCGGGGAACTGGCTGTAGGTCTGCGCGAAGATCGATTCGCCCGGCTTGCCCGTGCCCACGATCTTCCAGGCCTCTTCGGCCGTGAAGCTCAGGAACGGCGCCATCCAGCGCAGCATGGCTTGCGAGATGTGCCACAGCGCGGTTTGTGCGCTGCGGCGCGCCAGCGAACCCGGGGCCGTCGTGTAGAGGCGGTCCTTCAGGATGTCGAGGTAGAAGCCGCCCAGGTCTTCCGAACAGTAGATCTGCAGCTTGGCCACCACCGGGTGGAACTCGTACACCTTGTAGTGCGCGAGGATCTCGGCCTGGAACTGCGAAGCGCGCGCGAGCGCATAGCGGTCGATCTCGAACAGCTGGTCGAGCGGCACCGCATCCTTCTGGATGTCGAAGTCGCTCGTGTTCGCGAGCAGGAAGCGCAGCGTGTTGCGGATGCGGCGGTACGCATCGACCACGCGCGCCAGGATCTTGTCGTCGCCCGCGATGTCGCCCGAGTAGTCGCTCGCGGCCACCCACAGGCGGATGATTTCCGAGCCCAGCTTGTTGCTGATCTCTTGTGGGTCGATGCCGTTCTTGAGCGACTTGCTCATCTTGATGCCCTTGGCATCGACGGTGAAACCGTGCGTCAGCAGGCCCTTGTACGGCGCACGGTCTTCCAGCATGCAGGCGATCAGCAGCGACGAATGGAACCAGCCGCGGTGCTGGTCGTGGCCTTCGAGGTACAGGTCGGCCTCGGGGCCGGTGTCGTGGTGCACCGTGGGGTGCGTGCCGCGCAGCACGTGATAGAAGGTCGAGCCCGAGTCGAACCACACCTCCAGGATGTCGGTGCTCTTGGTGTAGTGCGGCGCGTCTTCGACGCCGAGGATCTCTTCGACCGTCACGCGGCTCCAGGCCTCGATGCCGCCCTTCTCGACGATGTCGGCGGCCTGGTCGAGGATTTCCATGGTGCGCGGATGCAGCTCGCCCGAATCCTTATGCAGGAAGAACGGGATCGGCACGCCCCAGCTGCGCTGTCGGCTGATGCACCAGTCGGGCCGCCCGGCGATCATGTCGTGCAGGCGGGCCTTGCCGTTCTCCGGGTAGAAGCTGGTCTGTTCGATGGCGTCGAGCGCGGTCTGGCGCAGCGTCTTGGGTGCCTTGTCCTTGGTGAACACGCCTTCGCCCTCGTCCATGCGCACGAACCACTGCGCTGCGGCGCGGTAGATCACAGGCGTCTTGTGGCGCCAGCAGTGCGGATAGCTGTGGGTGATGGTCTCGGTGGTCAGCAGGCGGTTGGCATCGCGCAGCGCCGCGATGATGACCGGCACGGCTTTCCAGATGTTCTGCCCGCCGAAGAGCGGGAAGTCGGGGGCGTAGCTGCCGTTGCCCTGGACCGGGTTCAGGATGTCGTCGTACGCCACGCCATGGGCGATGCAGGAGTTGAAGTCATCCACGCCGTAGGCGGGCGAGGAGTGGACCAGGCCGGTGCCGTCGGTGGCGGTGGCGTAGTCGGCCAGGTACACCGGCGACAGGCGTTGGTAGCCGGCGTCCACGTCGTACAGCGGATGCTCGAATTCGAGCCCGCCGAGCGCCTCGCCCTTGACCGTGGCCAGCACCTTGCCGTCGAGCGCATAGCGCGTCATGCACATCTCGACCAGCGAGTTGGCCAGGATCAGCAAGCCGCGCTCGGTGTCGACCAGCGAGTACTCCAGCTCGGGGTTCAGGTTGATCGCCTGGTTGGCCGGGATGGTCCACGCGGTGGTGGTCCAGATCACGGCGAAGATGTCGCCGAGGATGGTGTGGTCGGTGCCGAAGGCCTTGAGCACCTTCTCGCGCTCGTGCGCCTTGAAGGCCACGTCGAGGGTCTGGCTCTTCTTGTCGGCGTACTCGATCTCGAATTCGGCGAGCGAGGAGCCGCAGTCGAAGCACCAGTACACGGGCTTCAGGCCGCGGTACACGAAGCCGCGCTCGATCACGCGCTTGAACGCGCGCAGCTCGCCGGCTTCGTTGGCGAAGTCCATCGTCTTGTAGGGATGATCCCATTCGCCCAGCACGCCCAGGCGCTGGAAGTCGGCCATCTGCTGCGCGATCTGTTCCGTGGCGTAGGCGCGGCTCTTGGCCTGCATCTCGTCGCGGCTGAGGTTGCGGCCGAACTGCTTTTCGATGGCGTTCTCGATCGGCAGGCCGTGGCAGTCCCAGCCGGGCACATAGAGTGCGTCGTAGCCTTCGAGCTGGCGCGCCTTGGTGATCATGTCCTTCAGGATCTTGTTCACCGCATGGCCCATATGGATCTGGCCGTTGGCGTAGGGCGGGCCGTCATGCAGGATGAACTTGGGCGCGCCGTGGCGGGCGTCGCGCAGGCGGTGGTAGCGGCCCTCGTCATTCCATTCCTTCACCCAACCCGGTTCGCGCTTGGGCAGGTCGCCGCGCATCGGGAAGGGGGTGTCGGGCAGGTTCAGCGTGGAACGGTAGTCGGTGGAGGTGGCAGCGTCAGACATGTTGGGGTGCGAAACAGGGGGGCTTCGACAGGCTCGGCCCGAACTGCCCGGAAAAAAAGGAGCGCGTCGGTGCGGAAGGTAAAGCCGTTCACCCTGAGCTTGTCGAAGGGCGGCAGCACGGTGCGTGCAGGGCTAAATTCGATCGCGCGTGGTCTGGCGGTGGGTTTCGGCGTGGGTCGATGCAAAGAACGCACGTGCGTCGCGCCCATCCTTCGCGATGCCCGCAGTGAGGGCCTCGAGGCTGGTGTAGCGCAATTCGTCGTGCAGTTTGTGCAGGAGTTCCACGCGGACGATTTTACCGTAGGCCCCTTCGGCGCCCAGATGCGAGGGCCACTCAAGGCAATGCGTCTCCAGCAGAACCCGACCGGCGTTGACGTCGTTGGCGTCGAGCGAGGGCCGCACGCCGAGGTTGGCCACGCCCGGCAGCGGTTGCTCGGCCAGGCCGTGGACCAGCACCGCGAAGATGCCGCTGGCAGCCGGCTTCCAGTGCTTGAAGCGCAGGTTGAGGGTGCGAAAGCCATCGTCCTTGCCCGGCGAGGAGGCGCCCAGCGCGCGGCCCAGCTTGCGGCCATGGACCACGTGGCCCGAGATGGTGTACGGGCGGCCCAGCAGGGTGTGGGCGTCGGCCATGCGGCCTTCGGCCAGCGCATCGCGCACGGCGGAGCTGGACACCCGCAGGCCATGCACCTCGTAGCTGTTCATGCGCGCGACGTCGAAACCGCGGGCCTCGCCGGCCGCGTCGAGCATGGCGTAGTCGCCGGCCCGCTTGGCACCGAAGCGGAAGTCGTCGCCGACCAGCACGTAGCGCGCGCCCAGGCCGTCGATCAGCACGTTCTGGATGAACGCCTCGGGCGATTGGGACGCCAGCCGGCCGTCGAACGGCAGCACGATGGTCTGGGCCACGCCGCAGGCCGCCAGCTCGGTCAGCTTGTCGCGCAGCGTGCCAATACGCGCCGGCGCCAGGTCGGGTTTCCTGGTGACGGCGGCGAAATAGTCGCGCGGGTGCGGCTCGAAGGTGAGCACGCAGCTCGGCAGCCCGCGGTGGCGGGCCTCGGTCTGCAGCAGCGCCAGCATGGCCTGGTGGCCACGGTGGACGCCGTCGAAATTCCCGATCGTGAGGGCGCAGGCCGGAGCTACGCCCGGGTGCCGGAAGCCGCGAAAAACCTGCATCGGTGAGTATCTTTTTGATAGCGCCTTTCGCCCGTCGAATGGGCGAATCAGGCCGATTTGTCACAAAGCCGGTATATTGTGACGCAGTGCGTGGTCTGGCGTGAGTCGCCGATGCACCCCGAGTCTCTGGTCTCTGCGTGGTTTTCTCGTTTCGAGGAGTCGTGTGTGAAGGTCTTGAAGCTGTCGGCCCAAGGGCTGCCCCAGTCATGGATTTCGCTGGAACAGGCGGTGATCCACTACGCGGCGGACGAAGTTCGCTGGGAAGTGGGCGCGCAGGTGGCGGTGTTCCGCGGCGGCCACAACGCGATCACGGGCGAGCAGTCGCAGATCGCGATCAACAGCATCATCGGCACCAAGGGCGTGCCGCGCATCAATCCCTTCACGCAGCGGCCCGGGCTCACCAACAGCAAGCTGTTCTCGCGCGACCGCAACGTTTGTGCTTACTGTGGCGGGCATTTCCATGAAGACGAACTCACGCGCGAGCACATCATCCCGTTTGCCCAGAGAGGCATCGACACCTGGATGAACGTGGTCACGGCCTGCAAGCCGTGCAACCACCGCAAGAGCAGCCGCACGCCCGAGCAGGCGAACATGCCGCTGCTCTACGCGCCCTACGTGCCCAGCCTCTGGGAAGACTTCATTCTGCGCAACCGCCGCATCCTGGCCGACCAGATGGAATTCCTGATGGCGCACCTGCCACAGAGTTCGCGGCTCCACGACGGCTAGGCCGAGGCGCTTCGCGCCAGACTGCTCCCACGCGCATCCGCTGCGCCCTCCGACCGGGCGCAGCATCGTTTTGCCGATCATGGCGGAACTTCTTCCTCCGTCGAGGAGGGGTGCACATGCGAGGAGGCGCGATGAGCATCGCCGTGAAACCGCTCCCCGGCTCCGGCCCGGAGGTCTCGGATTCGTCCCGTCTGCCGCCAGGCCTTCGCAGCGTCGTGACCTGGGACGTGGACCCGCACGGCTACTGCACCGAGCACGAGCATGCCACGCGCGCCCACTTCGCACGGCGGCTGGCGGCCCTCAAGGGCTGCACTTTCGCGGGCGTCTACGATCCTCAGCAAGCCTACGGCGGCGTGCCCTACTTCGTGCCGAGCGACACCCTGACCGATCCGGCGCTCGTGCGCGCGACGGGCATCACCGGCGTGGACGACCTTTTCGGCGGGGTGGTGCCATACCCCTTCGTCGCCACCAAGGCGCTCACCCATCCGTTGATCGGTGCCGATGCTTCGCGGCCGGCGGGCTGGTCCCTGCGCTTCGCGACCGAGGCCGCGGAGGCGGTACTCCCCGGCTATTCGTGCTTCTCACGCGAAGAGGCGCGCAAGGCGGGGCGCATGCTGCTCGACGGCGGCCTCGCACGGGTCAAGCCGGTGATCGCGACCGGTGGACGTGGGCAGGTCGTCGTGGGAAGCGTCGATGCGCTCGACCGCTGTCTCGATGCCATGGACGAGACCGAGATCACGACCCGAGGCCTCGTGCTCGAGGAGAACCTCGACCGGCCGAGGACGTACAGCGTCGGACAGGTGAGCGTGGAGCACCTTGTCGCCAGCTATTGCGGCGAGCAGCGTTCGACCCGGGACAACGCCGGGCAGGAGGTCTACGGTGGTTCCGACCTCATGCTCGTGCGCGGCGATTTCGACAGGCTGCTCGCCGTCGTGAATCCGGCGCCGCCGCTTCGCCGTGCGATCGAGCAGGCGCGGCACTACCACCGGGCCGTGTCCGGCTGCTACCCGGGCTTCTTCGCCTCGCGGGTGAACTATGACGTGGCGCAGGGCATGGGCAGCCGAGGCGACTGGCGTTCGGGGGTGCTGGAGCAGTCGTGGCGCGTGGGTGGCGCCACGGGCGCGGAGATCGCGGCGCTCGAAGCGTTCCACGCGCATCCGAAGTGCGACCGCGTGCGCGCGTCCTCCTTCGAGGTCTACGGAGCGGCCGCGCCGCCCGCGGATGCCATCGTGGCCTACCACGGCATCGACAGCGAGATCGGGCGGCTTTCGAAATTCACACTGCTGAAGCGACATGCCGACACGCCATAGCCTCATCGACATTGCCGTGGACGGCCAGCACATCCAGGGCACGCTGTTTGCCGCGTCGACCATGGTGCCCGGTGTGCTCCTGGTCCACGGCTGGGATGGAAGCCAGGAGCAATACCTGAAGCGGGCCAATGAAATCGCGGCGCTGGGCTGCGTGTGCCTGACTTTCGATCTGCGAGGGCATGCGCGCCACGCGGCGCAGCGCCTGGAGGTGACCCGCGAAGACAATCTGCGCGATGTGTTGGCTGCGTACGACGTGCTGGTCGGCCATCCGACCGTCGACCCCGGCGCCATCGCCATCGTCGGCAGCAGCTATGGCGGGTATCTCGCTTCGCTGGTAAGTGCCCTGCGGCCGGTGCGCTGGCTCGCGCTGCGTGCGCCGGCGCTCTACCGCGACCGCGAGTGGGACACGCCCAAGGGAAAGCTGAGCCGGTCCGACCTCGTGGCCTACCGCCGCTCGCTCGTGGGACCCGGCGACAACCGGGCACTGGCTGCATGCGCGGCCTTTGCCGGCGACGTCCTCATCGTCGAGTCGGAGGACGACCAGATCGTCCCCCACCCCGTGGTGGAGAACTACCTGGCTGCCTTCAAGCGGGTGAAATCGGTGACCTACCGCGTGCTTTCCGGCGCGGATCACGCGCTGTCCAAACAGGAGTCGCGGCAGGCCTACGGCTCGTTGCTGGTCTCGTGGATCACCGAAATGACGCTCGGAGCCCGGGCGACGGCGACCATCACGAAGCCGGTTGCCAGCAGTTCGGCCTGAGCAGGCGCGCGCCGCCAAGCCGAAAGCCGGCCAGCTACTTTTTCATCGCCTTGACTTCGGCCATGCCCTTGGCCTCGTCGGCCTTGGCCTGCTTCACGCATGCGGACTTCGCATCGCCCTTCTGGTCGTCGCATTTTTCCTTCGCGATGCTGTAGGCCGCTTCCACCTTGGCCTCGGCCACCTTGCGTGCATTGCTGTCGCTGGGCTTCAGCTTCTGGTCGAGTTCAGCCTTGGCGATCTTTTCCTTGCCCTTGGCCTCTTCGATGCAGACGTCCTTGGCGTTGTCCTTCATGGCATCGCATGCCGCCCGGTCGGCCTTGTAGTCGGCGGCGATCTTGTCGCGGCCAGCCTTGAGTTCGGCGATGGCGGGGTCGACGGAGGCCGGCGGTGGCGTGTTCACTTGAGCTTGCGCGGGCAGCATCGCAAGGAATGCGATTGCCGCGCAGATCTGCATGAGCTTTTCCATGATCAATCTCCTTGACGTCGGCATCGGATCTCCAGCAAAAGGCATGGGGGATCCGACACCGAAAATCCATCTTAGGAATCGAGGTCATGGAGGCGGTAGGACGCCTTTCGGTGCGGCCGTAAGCGCATGCCGACGGGCAGTGGACTTTCTTCTCAGCGCTTCCAGTCTGGCGGGCGTTTGTCGATGAAAGCTTGCACGCCTTCGAGTGCGCTCTCGTCCATCATGTTGCAGGCCATGGTCTGGCTGGCATCGGCCAGCGCGGCCTCGATGCCGGTTTCGATCTGTCGGTAGAACAGGGCCTTGCCCAGCGCTAGCGCCTTGCGGGGCTTGGCGACGATGCTGGCCACCAGTGTCTCGACGGCCGCGTCGAGCTCCTCGGGCGGCGCCACGCGGTTGACCAACCCCTTCTCGCGCGCTTCCCGCGCGTCGATGAAATCGCCCGTCACCAGCATCTCGAAGGCTTCCTTGCGGCCGAGGTTGCGCGAAAGCGTGACGCTCGGCGTGGCGCAGAACAGCCCCACGTTCACGCCGCTGACTGCGAAGCGCGCCTCGCTCGACGCCACCGCCAGGTCGCAGACAGCGACGAGCTGGCAGCCCGCCGCCGTGGCGATGCCGTGCACGCGCGCGATCACGGGCACCGGCAGCTTCTGGATCGACAGCATCATCGCGCCGCAGCGTTCGAACAGCTGCCGGTAGTAGCCGAGCGAGGGTGCGGCGCGCATTTCCTTCAGGTCGTGGCCCGCGCAGAAGGCCTTGCCCGCCGCCGCGATGACGACCGCGCGAATGCTGTCGTCTGCCGCGATCTCGCCGAGCGCCTGCTCGAGCGCGCCGAGCATGCCTTCCGACAGCGCGTTGAACGAGGCCGGCCGGTTCAGCGTCAGCGTGGCCACGCCGCGGCTGTCGCGCGCCTGCAGGACGAAGGGCGTGCTCGCGTCGTTCATGGCCGGCCTCGCTTCAGTAGGTCAGTTCGAGCACGGTCGTGTGCTCGCTCGCGGCCGGCCACGTGAGGCCCGTGATGCGCTCGCCGTTGAATTCACCGGTCACCGCGCGCGGGGCGCCACCGCCCTCGATGCGCAGCCGCGAGGTCGAAACGCCCGAGCCCTGGGGTGGCACACCTGTCGGAGGGCTCTTGCCGTCGAAGCGCATGGTGTCGCGCTGTGCGTCGAAGTAGCCGCGCGGCCGCGTGAACACGACGACCGCGCTGGCTCCGTTGTCGGCCGGAATGATGCGTTCCGGCCGCAGGTTCACGACGCTGCTGCTGCGCGGAAAGGGGCTGCGGTAGACGTGCGTGGTGCCGTAGCTCGGCGTGGCCAGGACAAATTCGTAGGCCGCGTCGCCGCGCGCCTTGAAAGGCCCCCAGCGGCCATCGGCGCCGACCGATTTGGTGAAGACGGCCTCGCCGAGCCGCACGCCGGTGGCAGGGTCGACGGCGTACACGGTGACCTTCGCGCCGTTCAGCGGAAGATTTTCCGCGCCGAGCGCACGGCCGTTGAGCACGACATCCGCCTCGGCCGCGACGTCGGTGCTGCGCGGCGCCTGCCCGGTCAGGAACTGCCAGGTCGCCGCGAACGCCGCGGGCGAGAACGAGGTTTCGCGATGATCGACGCGCGGCAGCACCACATTGGTCGCGCCCTTGAGCGCCGGCCCGTCGAAGCCGATGTTCGTCGGCTTGCCGGGCGCGCCGATCCACACGCCATCGGGCTGCGCATACTTGTCGTTGTTGTCCGAGCGCAGGGTCATCCACTTCACGCCCGGCGTGACCTCCTCGCCGTTCGGCCCCTTCGGCGCATTGAGCTGCTGCATGAAGCCGGACAGCCCCGAGAACTCGTTGTTCTCGCGGAAGCCCTTCACCACCCAGATGCCGTGCGCCGGGTTGCCGCCCAGCACCACATGGCTCACCACGGCCGCGCCGCCGCCGTTCTGCACGTAGTTGCGGATGGTGTTGCCGCCGCGCGAGTTGCCGATCAGCACGACCTTGCTGGCGCCGGTGGCCTTCAGCACCTTGTCGACCTCGGCCTTCAGGAACACCGCCGAATCGCCGGTCGAGCTGCGCCCGGCCTGGGCCACGGCGTCGTCGTCGCGCGCAACCGGGTTCGGCTGGTCGACAGCGAAGAGCCGCTCGCGCGGCCAGCCGTTCGACTCGAAACGCCAGATCGTCGTCTGCCAGAGCGCGGCCGAGTCGCCGTTGCCGTGCATGAACACGATGGGCGGGCGCTCGGTGTAGGAAGGCGTCGGAGAGGTGGCGCAGGCGGTCAGCATGGCGGCAGTGGTTCCGGTGGCGGCCATGGCGACCAGAAGAGAGCGGCGAGTCTGCATGTTTCGTTCCTGGGGTCCGGGAGTGAGGGGCCAAGTGAAAAACGCCCGCCGGCGCGAAGCGGGCGGGCGTTGGATGCTAGCGGAACACCGCGGAACCGGCTTTGCCGGGCCGCAGGGTGTTGCCCCCGGTAGGGGGTTGGCGCAGCGACACGAAGTGCGCGCAGCCTGGGGGCGAGCCTGGTCCTAGGCGAAGACGCCGGCGGTGTCCTGCATGCGGGCCGACACTTCGCCCAGGTGGTGCAGCGTGTCGCCGAAGGTCATTTCCATCTGCGTGAGCTTGCGGAAATAGTGGCTGCCGATGTATTCGTCGGTCACGCCGATGCCGCCGTGCAGTTGCACCGAGTTCGCGGCCACGAAGCGCATCGACACGCCGAGCTGGTACTTGGCGCGTGCCAGCGCCTGGCGGCGTTCGTCCGCCGGGGCGTTGAGCTTGAGCGTCGCGTAGTAGCTCATCGAGCGCGCGAGCTCGAGCTGCATCTTCATGTCGGCGACGCGGTGGCGCAGCGCCTGGAAGGTCGAGATGGCCACGCCGAACTGCTTGCGCTGGTTCATGTAGTCGACGGTGACGGCCATGGTCTTGTCCATCACGCCGACGGCTTCGGCACAGGTGGCGGCAATGCCGACGTCCACCGCGTATTCGAGCGCGGCCAGGCCATCGAGCGTGACCAGCGTCGCATCGGCCTTGTCGAACACCACTTCGGCCGCGCGGCCGCCGTCCTGCGTGCCGTAGCCGCGGGCCTCGACGCCGCTGGCACTGCGCTCGACCAGGAAGAGGGCGATCTTGCCGCCGACCTTGGCGGGCACCAGGAAGGCGTCGGCTTCGTCGCCCACCGGCACCACGCTCTTGGCGCCGGTCAGCGCATAGCCGTCGCCCGACTTGGCGGCCGTGGCCTCGCACACGTCGAGGCGCCAGCGTGCCTTGCGCTCCTGGTACGCCAGCACCACGATGGCCTGGCCGCCGGCGATGCGCGGCAGCCAGCTGTCCTTGGTGTCTGCGCCGGCATAGCCGCTGAGCACCGCACCGGCGATCAGCGTCTGCGCAAAGGGCTCCAGCACGATGCCGCGGCCCAGTTCTTCCATGACGACCATGCCTGCCACGGGGCCCATGCCCAGTCCGCCGTCGTCCTCGCTGATGTACAGGCCGCCCAGGCCAAGCTCGGCCAGCTCGTCCCAGGCCTCGCGCGAGAAGCCGCCCTTGGCCTCGATGCCGCGGCGGCGCTCGAAGTCGTAGCCCTTGTCGACCCACTTGCGAACGGCGTCGCGCAGTTGTTCCTGGTCGTCGGTGAAGTTGAAATCCATGTTCTTGTCTCCTCAGCCCAGAACCGTCTGCGCGACGATGTTGCGTTGCACTTCGTTCGAGCCACCGTAGATGGTGGTCTTGCGCATGTTGAAGAAGGTGGACGTCAGCGGCGCGAGCGCCGGGTTGCCGCCCGGGAAGTTGCCCTGCCAGCCGGCTTCCATCGCCTCGCGGATCAGCGGCAGCGAATACGGGCCGCCGGCCA
The DNA here is from genome assembly GCF_047304235.1 of Variovorax sp. Varisp36. Lineage (NCBI taxonomy): Bacteria > Pseudomonadati > Pseudomonadota > Betaproteobacteria > Burkholderiales > Comamonadaceae > Variovorax > Variovorax sp. Varisp36. The sequence goes on along the minus strand of NZ_JBGLYU010000019.1, from coordinate 82,833 downwards.
GCATCATCAGTTCGCTGTAGCGCTGCTGGATCTCGCTGCCGCGGATCTTGAGCAGGCCCGCGACGTCGAGCGAGTTCTTGCCCGAAGTGGCGGCCGACAGCACGCGCAGCACCATCATCTCGAGCGCGACGATGTCGACCTCGAGCTTGGCGATCTCGTCGCGGAAGCGCTGGTCGTCGTAGACGCCTTCGCTCTTCGCGATGCGCTTGAGGCGCTCGAGTTCGCGCTTGGCGCGATTCACGTCGGCGATGTTGGTGCGTTCGTGCGAGAGCAGGTGCTTGGCGTAGGTCCAGCCCTTGTTCTCCTCGCCGATCAGGTTCTCGGCGGGCACTTCGACGTTGTCGAAGAACACCTCGTTCACTTCATGGCCGCCGTCGAGCAGCTTGATGGGGCGCACGGTCACGCCGGGCGACTTCATGTCGAGCAGCAGGAAGCTGATGCCCGTTTGCGGCTTGCCTTCGTTGCTGGTGCGCACGAGGTTGAACATCCAGTCGCCGTGCTGGCCGAGCGTGGTCCAGGTCTTCTGTCCGTTGACGATGTACTTGTCGCCCTTGCGTTCGGCCTTGGTCTTCACGGACGCGAGGTCGGAGCCCGAACCTGGTTCGCTGTAGCCCTGGCTCCACCAGACTTCGCCGCTGGCGATGCCGGGGAGAAAGCGCTTCTGCTGCTCGGCATTGCCGAAGGCCATGATCACGGGCGCCACCATCACCGGGCCGAACGGGATGATGCGCGGCGCGCCGGCCAGCGCGGTTTCTTCCTCGAACAGGTGGCGCTGCACGGCGGTCCAGCCCGGGCCGCCGAATTCCTTCGGCCAGCCGTAGCCCAGCCAGCCCTTCTTGCCGAGGATCCTGGCCCAGCCTTGCAGATCGTCGCGGGTCAGCTCGAGCGCGTTGTGCACCTTGTGCGAAATCTCTTGGGGAAGGTTCTCTTTGACCCAGGCGCGAACCTCTTCGCGGAACTTCTGTTCTTCGGGTGTGAAGCTCAAATCCATGCGTGCCTCGCTGTGTTGATCGGTTCACCGCAGACGCGGTGTGTCTCCGGAACCGTGAGTTTTAGCACGGTCGTGCTGTGAAACGGTGTCCGCGCCGCGACAAGCGTGGGCACAGATAATCCCGCCTTCCCATGAAGAACATCGTGATCCTGATCTCCGGCGGCGGCTCCAACATGGCAGCCATCGTGCGCGCCGCCGAGCGCGACCGCTGGGCCGAGCGCTTCGGCGCACGCATCGCCGCCGTGGTGAGCAACAAGGCCGAGGCCGGCGGACTGGCAATCGCCAAGGCGCACGGCATCGACACCGCAGTCATCCCGCACAAGGACTTCGCCACCCGCGAAGCCTTCGACGCAGCGCTGGCGACGGCGGTCGACGGCTACGCGCCGGCCCTGGTGGTGCTGGCGGGGTTCATGCGCATCCTGACGCCGGGCTTCGTCGAACGCTACGCCGGCCGGCTGGTGAACATCCATCCCTCGCTGCTGCCGGCGTTCCCGGGACTCCATACGCACCAGCGCGCCATCGAGGCGGGCTGCAAGGTGGCGGGCGTGACGGTCCATCAGGTGACCACCGAGCTTGACCACGGACCGATCCTGGCCCAGGCCGTCGTGCCCGTGCTGCCCGACGACACGGCGGTCACCCTGGCCGGGCGGGTGCTGGCGCAGGAGCATCTGTTGTATCCGTGTGCTATTGCCGGGTGGCTGGCAGATACATCGAGTCACAATCGGTAAAGTTGTTTATATTCGCGGGTTTTCGGGAGCTTAGAAAGTGAAAACCCAATCGTTGCTGCTGGCCGTTGCCAGCGCCGCCCTGATGGCGGCCTGTGCCGCTCCGGCGCCCGCGCCCGCCCCGGCACCTGCTGCGCCGCCGCCTGAACCGGTCTACCAGTGCAACGCCGATGGCGCCCGCTTTGCCGTGGGCCAGCCGCTGACGCCCCAGCTCGAAGCCGCCGCCCGCGTGCGTGCAGCCGCCGGCACGGTGCGCGTGCTGAAGCCCGGCGACGCGGCCACGACAGAACTCAATGGCGGTCGGCTCAATCTCGACGTCGACGCCCGCAGCCGCGTGACGGACGTCCGCTGCGGTTGATGGAACCGGAATTGCTACGAAAAATGTAGCAGTTCATTCAGGCAAGGCGGGCATGCACTGCCTGCCTGGCTAGATCGGGGTGAACCTTCGCCGGGGCGTACCGTCGATCTCGACGGTTTCGCCGAACATGGCGGCCGGCCGGACCCAGAGGCCATGGGCGCCGTACAGGGCGCGATACAGCGTCATCGGCTCCAGCGTCTCGCTGTGGCGCACGGTGCCGATCACTTCGTATTCGCCACCCTTGTAGTGGCGGTAGCGGCCGGGGGGCGTTTCGATCAGGGGCGGGAGGTCTTCGTCGTTCAACGGGGCTTCTTTCTTCAAAACTGTCGGGGCTTGATTTGACGGGAGTCGGATGGATCGCGCTGATTTTGTTCACCTGGTTCGACTGAGCGAGCACGCCAGCGCGGACGACGGTGCGCGCTATCGACGCAGCGTCGCGGCCTTTGCCGCGCTCGGCTACCTGTGGGTACTGGGCTGTCTCGGGCTTTCGGTGGGCATCATTGTCTGGGTGGTTTCCTCGATCGGGGGAGCGCGCTCCAATTTCACGCGGGGCTGGCTGCTGCTGTTCGCCCTGGGGCTGCTGTGGGCCACGCTGCGCGCGCTCTGGGTGCGCTTCGACGAGCCCGAGGGCGTGGAAATCCGCAGGGCCGACGCGCCGGCACTCTTCGAGGCGCTGGACCGCATCCGCGGCAAGATCAAGGGGCCGCCGGTCCACCACGTCTATCTCGATGACGAATTCAATGCCAGCATCCGGCAGGTGCCGCGCTTCGGGCTGTTCGGCGGCGCCGTCAACTCGCTGAGCATCGGCCTGCCGCTGATGATGATGCTCGACCGGCGGCGGCTGCTGTCGGTGCTGGCGCACGAATACGGCCATCTGCGCGGCAACCACGGCAAGCTGAGCGCCTGGATCTACCGCACCCGCCTGTCGTGGCTCAAGCTCGATGCCGACCTGCAGCGCAACGAGGGCGTGATGGCGCTGTTTTCGCAGGCCTTCTTCCGCTGGTACTTCCCACGCTTCGCGGCCAAGACCTTCGCGCTGGCTCGCCAGGACGAGTACGAAGCCGACCGCATCTCGGGCCGGCTGCTGGGCGCTTCCGTGGCGGCGGCTGCACTGACCGAGATCGCGATCAAGGGCAACTGGTACGCCAACGAGTTCTGGCCCTGGCATTGGGCCCGCGCCGAGCATGAGCCGCAGCCTCCGGGCCCGTTCGAGGCCCTGCGCAAGCGCGTGCATACGCCGCCCGGCGAAGACTTCGCCCGCCAGGCGCTGCGCGAGGCGATGCGCCGCGTCAGCGACCTCGAAGACACCCACCCCGTCTTGCGGGATCGCCTGGAGGCGCTCGACCAGAAGGCGGTCATGCCCGAGTGGTCGATGCGCCCGGCACTCGAGCTGTTGGCCGACGAAAAGCAATGGATCGAGCATTTCGACCAACAATGGCGCCGCGCCCACGCCTCCGACTGGAAGCAGCACCATGCACACCGGTCGCGCATCCGCGAGCGCATCACCGTGCTGGCCGCGCGTGGCGAGCGCAACACGCCCGACGAGATGGTCGAGTGGGCCGATTCCGAGCGGCGGCTCGATCCCGCCGCCCCCGTGCGCGTGCGCTACGAGAGCGCCCTGCAGATCGCGCCGGAGCATCCCGGCGCCCTGCGCGGGCTGGCCCAGATGCTGCCGGCGAGCGATCGCGAAGCGCGCCTTGCCGTGCTCGAACGGCTGCACGGCTCCGGCGCCGCCAGCCGCTGGTGGGCGGCCAGGAGCGCCGTGGCCTCGCTCGAAGATCCCGACGCGGGGCCGCACGATGAAGAGGCGCTGAAGCTGTGGCGCGGCCGTCTCAAGGAGGCGGAAGAGGCCGAGACGCGTGCTTGGGAAGAGATCACCGGCACGCCGGTCTTCAGCCAGATCTCGCGGCACGACCTGAACGATTTCGAGCTGGGCGAGCTGCGGGCCGACCTGGTGCGCTGCCTGCCTGCTTCGCGGGCCTGGCTGGTGCGCAAGAACCTGCACGAATTCCCGTGGCGCCGGGCCTATATCGTGTTCGTCGAGCTACCGGGGCTCGACGACGAAGACCGCTGGAACCTGTGCCGCCAGCTGGAGCAGACCCTCACGCTGCCTGGCGCCGCGCTGGTGCTGTGGGCTGGCCATTCGCCCAAGCTGGAAGACGTCGAGCGGGAGGCCTTCGGAGCCGTCTGGATGCGCGGCGCATAGCCCTTCGGACTGGACGGGGCGGCGGCTGAGACAATCGGGGGATGCACCCCAAAGCCCTGTTGGAGGCCACCGCCGATCTGGTCGGCCTTGTCCTGAAATTCGATCACCCGGCCGACCAGGTCGTTTCGCGGTTCTTCCGCGACCATCGCGAGTTCGGCCCGCGCGAGCGCGCGACGCTTGCCGAAACCGTCTACACCGTGCTTCGCAAGAAGCTGCTGTTCGATCACCTCTCGCCCTCGGGCAGTGGCTCGAAGGAGCGCCGCATGGCGATCCTGGGCTTTCATGGCCCGCGCGATTTTCTGAAGAGCGCGCTCAACGACACCGAAAAGCGCTGGCTCGACAACTGCGACGCCGTCAAGCCGGACGACCTGCTGGAACGCCATCGCCACAACCTGCCCGAGTGGTTGGTGGCGCCGCTCAAGGCGCAGCTGGGCGACGGCTTCTGGCCGCTGGTCGAAGCACTGCAGCAGCCCGCACCGCTCGATCTGCGCGTCAATGCGCTGACCGACAAGCGCGCGGATGTGAAGGCGGAGCTTGCGAAGGCTGCTATCAAATCGGAAGCGACCCCGTTCTCGCCCTGGGGCCTGCGCATCGACGGCAAGCCGGCACTGACCAAGCTGGACGCCTTTGCCCGTGGCGCCATCGAGGTTCAGGACGAAGGCTCCCAGCTGCTGGCGCTGCTGCTGGATGCCAAGCGCGGCGAGATGGTGGTCGATTTTTGCGCCGGTGCCGGCGGCAAGACGCTGGCCATCGGCGCGACGATGCGCAACACCGGCCGGCTGTATGCCTTCGACACCTCGGCGCACCGCCTCGACGCGCTCAAGCCGCGGCTGGCGCGCAGCAAGCTCTCGAACGTCCATCCGGCCGCGATCGCGCACGAGCGCGACGACCGAATCAAGCGCCTGGCGGGCAAGATCGACCGCGTGCTGGTCGACGCGCCCTGTTCGGGGCTGGGCACGCTGCGGCGCAATCCTGACCTGAAATGGCGCCAGTCGCTCAAATCGGTCGAGGAACTGACGGTCAAGCAGACGGCAATCCTGCAAAGCGCGGCGCGGCTCGTGAAATCGGGCGGCCGTCTGGTTTATGCCACGTGCAGCGTGCTGCCGGAGGAAAACGAGGCGATTGCGGAGGCCTTCGGCGCCGCCAACCCCGATTTCGTGCCCGTGGATGCGGCGGAGTTGCTGCAGGGCCTGAAAGTCGAGGGCTCCGAGGCGCTGTGCGCCGGCGGGGAGGGCGGCCGCCGCTACCTGCGGCTGTGGCCGCACCGTCATTCGACCGACGGTTTCTTCGCCGCGGCGTGGAACCGGAAATAGAGGCGGAACTCCAAACTAGGGTTAATCTGCGCTTTTCTTGAAGGTTTAAAGGCTTTGCTTTAGGCCTGCCGCCTTAAAATCGCGGGCTATCTAAAGGCTGCACCTTCGTGTGGCCATGGAGTACCTGACTCAATGTTGCTTCCTGACTCGGCCGTCCTGAATGCGGCTATCCAATGGCTCGGACACGGCCTGTGGGACCTCGCATGGTGGCAAGTCGTGCTGTACACGCTTGTCACCACGCACATCACGATTGCCGCGGTCACGATCTTCCTGCACCGCACGCAGACGCACCGGGCCATGGATCTGGGCCCGATTCCATCGCATTTCTTCCGCTTCTGGCTGTGGCTCGGCACCGGCATGGTGACGAAGGAATGGGTCGCCATCCACCGCAAGCACCACGCCAAGTGCGAAACCGTCGACGACCCGCACAGCCCGCAGGTCAAGGGCATCGACGAAGTGCTCTGGCGCGGCGCCGAGCTGTATCGCGCCGAGTCGAAGAACAAGGAAACGATGGAGCGCTACGGCCACGGCACGCCCGATGACTGGATCGAGCGCAACCTGTATACGCGCTACAGCTGGCAGGGTGTGGGCTTGATGCTCGTGATCAACCTGGCGCTGTTCGGCACGCTTGGCATGGCCGTGTGGGCCGTGCAGATGCTCTGGATCCCCATCACCGCCGCCGGCGTCATCAATGGCATCGGCCACTACTGGGGCTATCGCAACTTCGAGGCGCCGGACGCCAGCCGCAACATCATGCCCTGGGGCCTGATCATCGGTGGCGAAGAGCTGCACAACAACCATCACACCTATCCGACCTCGGCCAAGTTCTCGGTCAAGAAGTACGAGTTCGACATCGGCTGGATCTACATCCAGGTGTTCCAGAAGCTCGGCTGGGCCAAGGTCAAGAAGGTGCCGCCGAAGATGCTGATGGGTGATATCCAGCCCGTGGCCAACGAGAAGACGCTCGAGGCCGTCATCGCCAACCGCTATGAAGTCATGGCTGGCTATGCGCGCGAAATGCGCCGTGCCACCAGCCAGGAGCTGGACGCGCTGAAGACCAAGGGGGCCGACCTGTCGGTGCTCAAGGCTGCCAAGCGCTGGCTGCACCGCGACGACGACAAGGTGCCTGCCGCGGCCCGTTCGCATGTGGTGCAGGCCCGCGCCGCCCACCCCGTGCTCGACAAGATGGCCACGATGCGCGAAGAGTTGCGCCAGCTGTGGCTGAACACCTCCCAGTCGCGCGAGCAGCTGGCAGCCGATCTGGCAGCTTGGTGCCACCGGGCGGAAGCCAGCGGCATTGCCGGCCTGCGCGACTTCTCGACCCGCCTGCGCGCTGCACGCGCCTGACGCGAGCCACGCGCCAATCAAAAGGCCGGCTTGATTGCCGGCTTTTTTACGCCTGTCGTTTCTTGCGGCATGCTCCGCATTTCCGATGAGGGGAGGGCGAGAGCGAAAACTGCAGGCAACAAAAAACCCGCTGGGTAAGCAGCGGGTTTTTTGTTTGGGAGAACCAGAGGGCCGAATTACTTCAGCTTGATTTCCTTGTATTCGACGTGCTTGCGCGCCTTCGGGTCGAACTTCATGATCGACATCTTTTCAGGCATCGTCTTCTTGTTCTTGCTGGTCGTGTAGAAGTGGCCGGTACCCGCGGTGGATTCCAGCTTGATCTTTTCGCGTCCGCCTTTGCTCGTTGCCATGTTTCAGCTCCTTAAGCTTGGCCGCGTGCGCGCAGGTCTGCGAGCACGGCGTCGATACCGTTCTTGTCGATCAGGCGCAGTGCAGCGCTCGAAACGCGCAGGCGAACCCAGCGGTTTTCAGTCTCGACCCAGAAACGGCGGTATTGCAGGTTCGGCAGGAACCGGCGCTTGGTTTTGTTGTTGGCGTGGGAAACGTTGTTTCCGACCATCGGGCCTTTGCCCGTTACGTCGCATACGCGTGCCATGTGGACACTCTTTCTTGAACAGCTGGCACCGGCGCAATCGTGGCGATTGCAGGTGTTTTGCAGCTTGACCTCGCCAGAAAACGGGTGGCGGTACCCCGGCTTTGCCTGTATGCCAGGAATCCCCATGAGAGGGCCCTGTTTCGGCAAAGCCTTGGATTATAGCCCTTTTGGGGCCCGCACCGGTTACAGCGTGCCGTCCTGCTCCAGGAATCGCTGAGCGTCGAGTGCCGCCATGCAGCCGGTGCCCGCGCTCGTGATGGCCTGGCGGTACACGTTGTCCTGCACGTCGCCGGCGGCAAAGACGCCCGGAATGCTGGTCATCGTGGCGAAGCCCTGCAGGCCCGAGCGGGTCAGGATGTAGTTGTCCTTCATCTCCAGCTGGCCCTGGAAGATGTCGGTGTTGGGATGGTGCCCGATGGCAATGAAGCAGCCCTTGAGGTCGATCTGCTCGGTGGCTCCGCTCTGTGTGTTCTTGATCCGGATGCCCGTCACGCCCGAGTCGTCGCCGAGCACCTGGTCGAGTTCGTTGTGCAGCTTCAGCACGATCTTGCCTTCGGCGACCTTCTCGTTGAGCTTGTCGATAAGGATGGGTTCGGCGCGGAACTTGTCGCGGCGATGCACCAGCGTCACCTTGTTCGCGATGTTGGCGAGGTAGAGCGCTTCTTCGACAGCGGTGTTGCCGCCTCCGATCACGCAGACCTCCTGCTCGCGGTAGAAGAAGCCGTCGCAGGTCGCGCAGGCGGAGACGCCGCGGCCCATGAACTTCTGTTCGGAATCGATGCCCAGGTACTTCGCGGAAGCACCCGTGGCGATGATCAGCGAGTCGCAGGTGTAGGTGCCGCTGTCGCCGGTGAGGGTGAAGGGGCGCTTGCCCAGGTCGACCTTGTTGATGTGGTCGAAAACGATCTGCGTCTTGAAGCGCTCGGCGTGCTCCAGGAAGCGCTGCATCAGGTCGGGGCCTTGCACGCCGTGGACGTCGGCCGGCCAGTTGTCGACCTCGGTGGTGGTCATCAATTGCCCGCCCTGGGCGATGCCGGTGATGAGCAGGGGCTGAAGGTTTGCGCGGGCTGCGTAGACGGCTGCGGTATAGCCGGCCGGGCCGGAGCCGAGAATCAAAACCTTGGCGTGTCGAGGAGCGGACATGAGTAGAAAACCTAAGATATACGCTGCTTCAGCGTGTACATTTTCAGGGTGGTAGCGATATATATGGAGTATCACTGCCCGGTTCAACACCGGGTAAACGGTGTTTTCAATGCGCGCGATTGTAGTAATCCATCGGCTTGCTCTTCGGACTGCTCTGCGCGCTGTATCAGGGATTGATAAATGTCGATGCTTTCCAACCTCGAATTGCTTCGGCGCGTTCCGCTGTTCGCGTCGCTGACGGCCACGCAGTCCGCCAGCATCGCGGACGCGATCATCAAGAAGCGCTTCAAGCGCGCGGAGGTCGTGGTGGAGCAGGGCAAGAAGTCCGATGCGCTCTACATCATCCTGACCGGCCGCGCACGCGTCACCAGCGCCGACAGCCGCGGGCGCGAGGTCATCCTCGCCACGCTGCACCCCGGCGACTACCTGGGCGAGATGAGTCTCATCGACGACGAGCCGCACTCGGCCACGGTGCGCACCGAAATCCAGTGCGACGTGCTCATGCTGGGACGCGACGCTTTCGCGCGCTGCCTGCCCGAGAACTCCTCGATGGCCTACAACATCATGCGTGGCCTGGTGCAGCGCCTGCGCCATGCCGACCGCAAGATCGAGTCGCTGGCGCTGATGGACGTCTACGGCCGCGTGGCCCGCTCGCTGCTCGAGTTCGCCGTCGAGGACGGCGCAGGCAATCTCAAGGTGCGCGACAAGATTTCCCGCCAGGACCTGGCCAAGATGGTGGGCGCTTCACGCGAAATGGTCAGCCGTGTGATGAAGGACCTCGAAGAGCGAGGTTTCGTGCAAACCCTGGATGACGGGTCGATGATCGTCAAGGAACGGCTCCTGTCGTTGGCTTGAACCTCCAGGGCCGGGTCCGCCGCTGCCGGCGGTCCTGGCCTTTTGTTGTAGTGTTCGTGCTTCCGGCCCCCGCTTTTCCGGGCCGGGCGCCGTGTTTTTCATGACCTATTCGCTCAATACGCTTCAATCTTCTTCCGCCGCCGAGGGGCAACCCGTGCGCATGCGCGCCATGCGCTTCGCCCATGAGATCACGCTGATCGCAGGATTCGCGGCGCTGTTGTTCTGGCTGCTCGCGATGCTGAGCTTCACGCCTTCGGACGCCGCCTGGTCGACCTCGGGCACAGGGGGAGAAATCAAGAACTGGGGCGGCCGCATCGGCGCCTGGCTGGCCGATGGCAGCTATTACCTTGCCGGCTATTCCGTGTGGTGGTGCCTTTTCGCCGGACTGCGCGCATGGCTCTCTTCGCTGGCCAACTGGCTGCGCGGCGGCGAGCCTGCATCCGCCGAGCAACCGGCGCCGCGTGGGCGCTTCAATCGCAGCCGTCTTGCCTTCTGGTTTGGCCTCGTCCTGCTGCTGTGCGCAAGCACCATGCTCGAATGGTCGCGCCTGTACCGGCTCGAGGCGCATCTGCCGGGTTCCGGCGGCGGCGCGCTGGGCTATCTCGTGGGGCCGGCCAGCGTGCGCTGGATGGGCTTCACTGGATCGGCGCTGGTGGCCATCGCCGGCGGCGTGATCGGCTCGGCGCTGGTGTTCCGTTTCTCCTGGAGCCTGATCGCCGAGCGCATCGGCGCGCGTGCCTACTCGCTGTTCGAGTCGCGTCGCGAGAAACGCGAAATGGCAGCCGACATCGCCATGGGCAAGCAGGCCGCCCGCGAGCGTGCCGAGGCCGACGAACCAGCGTTCACGCGCGACGGCGCGGCCAGGGCGGAGCCCTCGCTGGTTTCGTCGTCAGGTGGCGCCTTCGACGACGAGGACGAAATCCATATCGAGCCGCGCCCCAAGCGCCGCCCGCCATCGCCGCCGGTGCAGATCGAGCCCGCGATGACCGAAGTGCCCAGGAGCGACCGCGTCGTCAAGGAGCGCCAGAAACCGCTCTTCAAGGAACTGCCCGACAGCAAGCTGCCGCAGGTCGACCTGCTCGACGCTGCGCAGGCGCGCCAGGAAACAGTGTCGGCCGACACGCTCGAGATGACCTCGCGCATGATCGAGAAGAAGCTCAAGGACTTCGGCGTCGAGGTGCGCGTGGTGCTCGCTTCGCCCGGTCCCGTCATCACGCGCTACGAGATCGAGCCCGCCACGGGCGTCAAGGGCTCGCAGATCCTGGGTCTTGCCAAGGACCTCGCACGCTCGCTCTCGCTGGTGTCGATCCGCGTGGTCGAGACGATCCCGGGCAAGAACTACATGGCGCTCGAGCTGCCGAACGCCAAGCGCCAGTCGATCAAGCTCAGCGAAATCCTGGGCTCGCAGATCTACAACGAAGGCAAGTCGATGCTCACCATGGGCCTCGGCAAGGACATCATCGGCAACCCGGTGGTGGCCGACCTCGCGAAGATGCCGCACGTGCTGGTGGCCGGTACCACCGGTTCGGGCAAGTCGGTGGGCATCAACGCGATGATCCTGTCGCTGCTCTACAAGGCCGAGGCACGCGACGTCCGCCTGCTGATGATCGACCCGAAGATGCTCGAAATGTCGGTCTACGAAGGTATCCCGCACCTGCTGGCGCCCGTGGTCACCGACATGCGCCAGGCGGCGCACGGCCTGAACTGGTGCGTGGCCGAGATGGAGCGCCGCTACAAGCTCATGAGCAAGCTCGGCGTGCGCAACCTGGCCGGCTACAACACCAAGATCGACGAAGCCAAGGCGCGCGAGGAGTTCATCTACAACCCCTTCAGCCTCACGCCGGACGATCCGGAGCCGCTGCGGCGCGAACCGCACATCGTCGTGGTCATCGACGAGCTGGCCGACCTGATGATGGTGGTCGGCAAGAAGATCGAAGAGCTGATCGCCCGTCTCGCGCAGAAGGCGCGTGCCGCCGGCATCCACCTCATTCTTGCCACCCAGCGCCCGAGCGTCGACGTGATCACCGGCCTCATCAAGGCCAACATCCCGACCCGCATTGCGTTCCAGGTGTCGAGCAAGATCGACAGCCGCACCATCCTCGACCAGATGGGAGCCGAGGCGCTGCTGGGCATGGGCGACATGCTCTACATGCCCAGCGGTACGGGCCTGCCGATCCGCGTCCACGGCGCCTTCGTCAGCGACGAGGAAGTGCACCGCGTGGTGGCCTACCTCAAGAGCCAGGGCGAGCCCGACTACATCGAGGGCGTGCTCGAAGGCGGCACGGTCGATGGCGACGGTGAAGGCGACCTGCTGGGCAGTGGCGACGGCGAGAAAGACCCGATGTACGACCAGGCGGTCGAAGTCGTGCTCAAGAACCGCAAGGCCAGCATCTCGCTGGTGCAGCGCCACCTGAAGATCGGCTACAACCGCGCCGCGCGCCTCGTCGAGGACATGGAAAAGGCCGGCCTGGTCAGTGCGATGAGTGGCAGCGGCCAGCGCGAAATTCTGGTGCCCGCGCGCGCGGCAGAGTAATTCGCCGCGCTGTGGTTCTCAAGATTCAGGTTACGTGCTGAAAGGCAATTTGCAAAAACGCCCATCGGCATTGCAAATCTTCATGAAGCCCTGCTGCTGCCGCAATTCGCGGCGGTTAGGGTCGATGCCAATGCCACAGCTTTTCCAAGCGAGGAATCCAAATTGAAATTGCGTCATTGGCTGTTGATCGGCCTCCTGAGTTCCGCCAACGCCTGGGCCGGCGGGCTCGAAAGCCTTGAAACCTTCGTCAGGACGGTCAAGTCCGGCCGCGCCGATTTCACCCAGACCGTGACCGCCCCGGCGCGCGAAGGGCAACCGGGCCGCACCAAGACCTCGAGCGGCACCTTCGAATTCCAGCGCCCCGGCAAATTCAAGTTCGACTACCAGAAGCCCTTTGCGCAGGTCATCGTGGCCGACGGCAAGACGCTGTGGCTCTACGACGCCGACCTGAACCAGGTCACGCAGCGCGCGCAGGCGCAGGCGCTGGGCTCCACGCCGGCGGCGCTGATCGCCGCGGCGCCCGACCTGAAGGCCCTGCAGGCCGATTTCACTCTCGAGGCCGCGCCGGAGCGCGATGGCCTGCAATGGGTCAAGGCCACGCCGAAAAACAAGGACGGCCAGCTGCAGAGCGTTCAGGTCGGCTTTCAGGGCGAGGCGCTGGCAGCGCTCGAAATCCTCGACAGCTTTGGCCAGCGCTCGGTGCTCAAGTTCGGCAAGGTCGAGGTGAATCCTTCGCTGCCGGCGAGCGTGTTCGACTTCAAGCCGCCGGCCGGCGCAGACGTCGTCAAGCAATAAACCCACAGGCTTGGCCACCACCGCCCACCAACCCCTTGCCGAGCGCCTGCGTCCCAGGACGCTGGGCGAGGTCATCGGCCAGCAGCACCTGCTCGGCCCGGGCATGCCGCTGCGAATCGCGTTCGAATCGGGCCAGCCGCATTCCTGCATCCTCTGGGGGCCGCCGGGCACCGGCAAGACCACCATCGCGCGGCTCATGGCCGATGCGTTCGACGCGCAGTTCCTGAGCATCAGCGCGGTGCTCGGCGGCGTGAAGGACATCCGCGAAGCGGTAGAGCGGGCCACTGCCGCGCGCGACGGACTGGAGCAGCAGCGCACCATCGTCTTCGTGGACGAGGTGCACCGCTTCAATAAGAGCCAGCAGGACGCCTTCCTGCCGCATGTGGAGTCGGGCCTCTTCACCTTCATCGGCGCGACCACCGAGAACCCTTCGTTCGAGGTCAACTCGGCGTTGCTTTCGCGCGCCGCCGTGTATGTGCTGCAGTCGCTCGGCGAAGACGACCTCAAGCAGATCGTGGCGCGCGCGCAGGCCATCCAGGCCGTGCCCGCCATCGACGCCGCGGCGGTCGATCGCCTCGTGGCCTATGCCGACGGCGATGCGCGCCGGCTGCTCAACACCCTCGAAACACTCGCGGTCGCGGCCCGCGCCGAAAAGCTCGACCACATCACCGACGAGTGGCTGCTGCGGGTGCTCGGCGAGCGCATGCGGCGCTACGACAAGGGCGGCGAACAGTTCTACGACACCATCAGCGCACTGCACAAATCCGTGCGCGGCAGCGACCCCGACGCCGCGCTCTACTGGTTCGTGCGCATGCTCGACGGCGGCGCCGATCCGCGCTACATGGCGCGCCGGCTGGTGCGCATGGCCAGCGAAGACATCGGCCTGGCCGATCCGCGCGCGCTGCGCCTGGCGCTCGATGCGGCAGAGGTCTATGAGCGGCTGGGTACCCCCGAGGGCGAACTGGCGCTGGCCGAGTGCGTGGTCTATCTCGCCATCGCTCCCAAGTCGAACGCCGTCTACAAGGCCTACAACGCGGTGCGCGCCCTCGTGAAGACGGACAGCACGCGACCCGTGCCCATGCACCTGCGAAATGCGCCCACCAAGCTCATGAAAGAGCTCGACTACGGCAAGGGCTACCGCTATGCGCACGACGAGGAGGGCGGTTTCGCCGCCGGCGAGCGCTACCTTCCGCAGGGGCTGGAAGGCCAGGTCTTCTACGAGCCCGTCGAGCGTGGACTCGAGATTCGCATCGCGGAAAAGCTGCGCGATCTGCGCCGCCGGAACGCCGAAGGCAACGGCTGATACTTGCTTGCAGCACGCTTGCAGCACGCTTGCAGCACGCTTGCAAAGCGTGCATGGCCCCACGCGCATACAGCATGACGTGAGCGGGTAAACCCCGGTCGCCGCGCACCAAATCGACGCTGGTGCATGACTACAATCCCGCCCACAAATCCGCCGGCGACACATGTTGGCTGGTTTTTTGCTTGTCAACCCAGGGGCGCCAAACCGGTGCCCGGCGGGTGAATGGCACCCCGCAACGGTGCAACACATAGGAAATCGCGTTATGGACATTTTGCTGCAGCAGATCATCAACGGTCTGGTACTGGGCAGCATGTATGCCTTGATAGCCTTGGGCTACACCATGGTGTACGGCATCATCAATCTGATCAACTTCGCGCACGGAGAAGTGCTGATGGTGGGGGCGCTGACGAGCTGGACCATCATCGGGCTCATGAAGGACGGTATGCCCAACACACCGGGCTGGCTGATCCTCCTCATCGCGTTGATCATTGCCTGCGTCGTCGCGGCAACCCTCAACTTCGTGATCGAGAAGGTGGCCTACCGGCCACTGCGCAACAGTCCCAAGCTCGCGCCGCTGATCACGGCCATCGGCATGTCGATCCTGCTGCAGACGCTGGCAATGATCATCTGGAAGCCGACCAACAAGGCCTATCCCAATCTCCTGCCCACCGATCCCATCCATGTGGGCGGCGCGGTGATCTCGCCGACGCAGGTCATGATCCTCAGCGTCACGGCGTTCTCGCTCGTGGTGCTGATGTGGCTGGTCAATTACACCAAGCTCGGCCGCGCGATGCGCGCCACCGCGGAGAACCCGCGTGTGGCGGCACTCATGGGCATCCGGCCCGACATGGTGATCTCGGCCACCTTCATCATCGGTGCCGTGCTCGCAGCCATTGCCGGTGTGATGTACGCGTCGAACTACGGCATCGCGCAGCACGCGATGGGCTTCCTGCCCGGCCTCAAGGCCTTCACTGCGGCCGTGTTCGGCGGCATCGGCAACCTCGCCGGTGCGGTGGTCGGCGGCATCCTGCTGGGCCTCATCGAAGCCATCGGCTCGGGCTACATCGGGACGCTGACGGGCGGCGTGCTCGGCAGCAACTACAGCGACATCTTCGCGTTCATCGTGCTGATCGTCATGCTCACGCTGCGTCCGTCCGGCCTGCTCGGCGAACGCGTGGCGGACCGTGCCTGAGGAACGAGCCATGAAAAACAGCAAGAACCTCGCCTTCTACATCATCGGCATCGTCGCCGTGCTCGCACTGCCCCTGCTGCTGCAGATGCAGGGCAACGCCTGGGTGCGCATCGCCGACATCGCATTGCTCTACGTGATGCTGGCACTGGGCCTGAACATCGTGGTCGGCTATGCCGGCCTGCTCGACCTGGGCTACGTGGCCTTCTTCGCGATCGGGGCCTACCTGTACGCGCTGATGGGCTCGTCGCACCTGAGCGAGACCTTCCCGTGGTTCGCACAGATGTTCCCGAACGGGCTGCACACCTCGCTGCTGATCGTGATTCCGCTGGCCCTTGCGGTGGCCGGTTGCCTGGGCGTGCTGCTCGGCGCCCCCACGCTCAAGCTGCGCGGCGACTACCTCGCCATCGTCACGCTCGGCTTCGGCGAAATCATCCGCGTGTTCCTGAACAACCTCGACCAGCCAGTGAACATCACCAACGGTCCGAAGGGCATCACCGCCATCGACTCCATCAAGTTCTGGGGCCTCGACCTCGGCAAGGCATGGAAGTTCGACGGCTTTTCGATCTCCTCGGTCTCGCTGTACTACTACCTGTTCCTGGCGCTGGTGATCGCCACGATCATCATTTCACACCGCCTGCAGACTTCGCGCGTCGGCCGTGCCTGGATGGCCATCCGCGAAGACGAGATCGCGGCCAAGGCAATGGGCATCAACACCCGCAACATGAAGCTGCTGGCCTTCGGCATGGGCGCCAGCTTCGGCGGCGTGTCGGGCGCGATGTTCGCGGCCTTCCAGGGCTTCGTGTCGCCCGAGTCCTTCAGCCTGATGGAGTCGGTGATGATCGTCGCGATGGTGGTGCTCGGCGGCATCGGGCACCTGCCCGGCGTCGTCCTCGGTGCCGTGCTGCTGGCCGCACTGCCCGAAGTGCTGCGCTATGTCGCCGGTCCGCTGCAGTCGCTGACCGACGGCCGCCTCGACGCCTCCATCCTGCGCCAGCTGTTCATCGCGCTGGCCATGATCGTCATCATGCTGGTGCGTCCGCGCGGCCTCTGGCCCTCGCCGGAACACGGCAAGACGCTGACCAGGAAGGGCGCAGTGCCCGTCGACCCGGCCCACGCGGCCGTGGCCCCCGGATCGCTGCAAACGCATGCGCCGGGCGTCGATACGCCCGCCGACGAATTGCCGGGTGCGGCTTCGCGTCCCATGTCGATCAATCCCTGAACGCCGAAGGAAAAATCAACATGACGACAGACACCATCCTCGACGTCCGCGGCATTTCCAAACGCTTCGGCGGGCTGCAGGCCCTCTCCGACGTGGGCATCACCATCAAGCGCGGCCAGGTCTACGGCCTGATCGGCCCGAACGGCGCTGGCAAGACCACCTTCTTCAACGTGATCACCGGGCTGTACACGCCCGACAGCGGCACCTTCGAGCTGGCCGGCAAGCCCTACCAGCCGACGGCCGTGCACGAAGTGGCCAAGGCAGGCATTGCGCGCACCTTCCAGAACATCCGCCTCTTCGCCGAAATGACGGCGCTGGAGAACGTGATGGTCGGGCGCCACATCCGCACGCACTCGGGCGTGCTCGGCGCGATGTTCCGCACCGGCGGCTTCAAGGCCGAGGAAAAGGCCATTGCCGACCGCGCGCATGAACTGCTCGACTACGTCGGCATCGGCAAATTTGCCGACTACAAGGCGCGCACGCTGTCGTACGGCGACCAGCGCCGCCTGGAGATCGCCCGCGCACTGGCCACCGACCCGCAGCTCATTGCGCTCGACGAGCCGGCCGCCGGCATGAACTCCACCGAGAAGGTCGCGCTGCGCGAGCTGATCGACCGCATTCGCCGCGACAACCGCACCATCCTGATCATCGAACACGACGTCAAGCTCATCATGGGCCTGTGCGACCGCGTCACCGTGCTGGACTACGGCAAGCAGATTGCCGAAGGCACCCCGGTGGACGTGCAGAAGAACGAGAAGGTGATCGAGGCCTACCTCGGCACCGGAGGCCACTGACATGAGCACCGCAATCATGAGCGAACAAGAAACCTCGTCCACCGCCGCGCAAGCCAAGGCGGCCGGCAAGACGCTGCTGAAGGTCACCGGCCTGAGGGTAGGCTACGGCGGCATCCAGGCCGTGAAGGGCGTGGACTTCGAAGTGCGCGAAGGCGAACTGGTGTCGCTGATCGGCTCCAACGGCGCCGGCAAGACCACCACCATGAAGGCCATCACCGGCACGCTGCCGGCCGGAGCCGGCAACATCGAATTCCTGGGCCGCAGCATCAAGGGCCGCGGTGCGTGGGACCTGGTGGAAGAGGGCCTCGTGATGGTGCCCGAAGGCCGTGGCGTGTTCACGCGCATGACCATCACCGAGAACCTGCAGATCGGCGCCTACATCCGCAAGGACAAGGCCGCCATCGCGAGCGACATGGAGCGCGTGTTCGTCACCTTCCCGCGCCTGCGCGAGCGCAAGGACCAGCTGGCCGGCACGATGTCGGGCGGCGAGCAGCAGATGCTGGCCATGGGCCGCGCGCTGATGGCTCGCCCCAAGGTGCTGCTGCTCGACGAGCCGACGATGGGCCTGTCGCCGATCATGTGCGACAAGATCTTCGAGGTGGTGCAGACCGTGGCCTCGCAGGGCGTGACCATCCTGCTGGTCGAGCAGAACGCCAACCGCGCGCTGCAGCTGGCCGACCGCGGCTACGTGATGGAGTCAGGCCTGATCACCATGAACGGTGAAGCCAAGGCCCTGCTGAGCGACCCGCGCGTGCGGGCCGCCTACCTGGGCGAATAAGCAAGCCTCCTACCCCATTGCCGCCGCCGCAGCCTTGATGGCCTCGCGGATGCGGCCGTAGGTGCCGCAGCGGCACACGTTCTCGATGGCGTCGATGTCGGCGTCCGTCGGGTTGCGCGTGCGGCGCAGCAGGTCCACCGCCGCCATGATCTGCCCCGGCTGACAGAAGCCGCATTGAGGCACGTCGAGGTTCATCCAGGCCTGCTGCACCGGGTGCAGCGTGTTGCCGTTGGCCAGGCCCTCGATGGTCGTCACCTGGCGGCCGCGCACGTCGGACACGCGCACCGAGCAGGTCGTCACGGCCTTGCCGTCGACGTGGCAGGTGCAGGCCTTGCACACGTTGATGCCGCAGCCGTACTTCGGGCCGGTGATGCCGAGCTTGTCACGCAGCACCCACAGCAGCGCCAGGTCGTCGGGCGCCTCGACGTCCACGTTCTGGCCGTTCACCTTGAAAGATTGCACAGGCATGGCGGGTCTCCTCAGGCGGGGATCGGAACGTTGACGGGCGTGGGCAGCTTGCCCGGCGGGATCGGCGTGAAGTCGACCGGAAAGCTCAGCGGGAAGCTGCGCGGCTTGATGCCGGTGGCGCGCGCGTAGGCATTGGCGATGGCGCCCGAGCTCGCCGACAGGCCGACCTCGCCCAGCCCGCCGATGGCCTCGCCGTTGGCCGGCAGGATGATGACCTTCACGTCCTTCGGGTAGTGCTTCATGCGCGAGAAGTGGTACTGCGAGTAGCTGCCTTCCAGCGGCAGGCCGTTCTGGATGTGCAGCCCCGCCGACAGCACCAGCGCGATCGATTCGCACAGGCCGCCCTGGAGCTGCGCCTCGATGCCCGAGGGGTTGATCGGCGTGCCGACGTCGATCGCGATCGTGGCGCGCACCACCTTCGCGGCAGACGGCACCCGCGCGTCGATCTCGACGATGCAAGCTGTGAACGACTTCGACTCCTGGTGCACGCCCACGCCCTGCGCAAAGCCCGCCGGCATCGCCTTACCCCACTGCGCCGCCTCCGCCACGGCCTTGAGCACCGCGCGGGCGCGCGGCAGGCGCAGGTACTCGAGCCGGAAGGCGACCGGGTCCTTGCCCGCGGCGCGGGCCATCTCGTCGACCAGGATCTCTTCCACCAGCCGTGCGGGCTGGATGTGCACCGAGCGGTACGAGCAGGTGTTCATGTCCATCGGCACCGGCGTCAGCAGCTTGGTCGTGACGCCGAAGTTGTAGGGCGAGGTCACCATGGTCTTGAACATCACCTGCTCGATCGCGAAGTTGCCCACCGTCTGCGGGAAGGCATTGGGCAGTGCGATGGCGGCGGCCTCGAGCATGTTGCCGAAGCCGTGGCGCGTGTCCAGTCGCACGCTGGCGATGCGCTGCTCGAAGGCGATGACCTGGCCCAGCAGCATCGTGGCGCGTGCCTTCTGGTAGATCGGCGGGCGGATGCGCGTGTGGCGCATGTCGTCGGTGCGGTGGTACATCAGGCGGCAGGGGCGCCCCAGCGCCTTCGCCACCTGGATCGCCTGCAGCACCGGGTCCCAGAACAGGCGCCGCCCGAACGAGCCGCCCGAGGGCACCACGTGCACGACAACCTTGTTTAGCGGCAGGCCCAGCTCGGCGGCCACTGCCTGCTGGGTGACGATGGGGCTCTGCAGCCCGGCCCAGATTTCGGCACGATCCGCTCGCACGTCCGCAATCGCACATTCGACTTCCATCGGGCAGTGCGCGGCCGGCGCGAACTCGAACTCGGCCTCGACCGTCAGCGCGCCCAGCGGCGGCAGCGCAAAAGGCAGCAGCGACGACTTCAGCTTGCTCATGATGGTGGCGTTCGACTCGCCGTCGAGCGGGCCGGCGCCCCAGGTCACGTCGAGCGCGTTCACCGCGGCCCAGGCCTGGCCGAAGGTCTCGGCCATCACCGCCACGCCCGGCGGCGTCGGCGTGATGCCGTTGGTGGCGGGAATCGGCACCACGCCGATCACGCCCGGCATGCCCATCACCGTGTTCAGGTTGTTGATGCCGACGAACTTGCCGTTGATGGTCGGCGGGCGCCGCACCATCGTCGGCTTGGCGCCGGGCACCGCCTGGTCGAGCGTGAACTTCTTGCGGCCGGTGACGATGTCGAGTGCGTCGAGCCGCGTCACGCGCTGGCCGACCACCGAGGGCGTGGAGCCCGAGAGCAGGCCGCCGAGGCCGCCCAGCGTCGGCATGCCGGCATGCATCGAACGCACGCTCGACGAGCCGCCGGTGAGCTGGTTCCAGATCAGCTCGGGGCTCGCGTCGGCCGATGTGACCTCGATCGCGCTCAGCGGCAGGCGCAGCTTGTCGGCCAGCATCATCGCGCTGGCCGTGGCGATGCCCTGGCCCACTTCGAGGCGCGGCAGCGCCAGGCGCACGCGGCCGTCGCCGGTGTTCGTCACCTTCACCAGCGGCATGGTCGGCAGGGACGTCAGCGTGACCGCGTCGCCGATGTCGATCAGGTCGGTGGTGTCGGGCGGGGTCATGGGCAGCAGTGCGGCCACCGCGGAGGCGGGCGCCGTGAGGGCACCGAGCCCAGCGATGCCAGCCGCCGCCGATGCCAGCGGTGCGGCCGTGGCGTAGCCCAGCACGTCGCGCCGGCGCAGGCCGTGCGCATCCCCGCCGTCCGGTCCGCGCGCGGGGCGCGGGTCCTTGTTCGAACGCTTCATCGTTGTCTCCTTGTTGTTTGGCGAACGCGGATGACTGTGGCACCATCGCCGCGCCGAAGATGTCGTTGCAACGACATTTCTTACGGTCCCCGCCGACCGGCGCCTGCGACGGATCGGCCGATGCGATGTCACGAGGGACGACAGCAGGAGGCGCGATGTCGAACGCGTTGGAGAACATGCTTCGCGAGAGCTTGTGGGCGCGCGCGCTCACGGACGACGAACTCGACCACGTCGTCCAGGAGTCGCACGAGCGCGTGGTGCCGGCCGGCGGCTTCGTCGTGCGGCGCGGCGAGCCGGCCGATCATTGGATCGGCGTGATGGATGGCCTGCTGAAGATGTCGGTGTCGCTGCCCGACGGGCGCGTCTCAACCTTCACCGGCGTGACCGCTGGAGGCTGGAGCGGCGAAGGCTCGTTGCTCACCCCCGGATGCTGGCGCTACGACGGCGTGGCGCTGCGGCCCACGCGCGTGGCTTGCGTGCCGCGGCGCAGCTTCGAGCGGCTGATGTCCACCAGCATCGACTTCAATCGGTTTCTGTTGTTACACATCAATGCGCGACTGAGCCTGTTCATCGGCCTCATGGAATTCGATCGGCTGCTCGGCCCCGACGCGCGCGTGGCGCGCTGCCTGGCCAGCCTGTTCGACCCCATCCTCTATCCGCGTGCCACCCGCTTCGTGCGGCTGAGCCAGGACGAGATCGGCCTCTTGTCGGCGGTGTCGCGCCAGCGTGCCAACCGCGCGCTGCATGCGCTACAGCGCGACGGCCTGTTGCGCATCGAACATGGCGGCGTGGAAGTGCTCGACCTCGCAGGCCTGCGCACGTACCAGAGCGGGGCGGCCGAAGCGGCGGCGGCCGTGGCTGCGGCCACCGACACGCAGGCCGCAGCGCCCCTGGACGACCTCGTCAGTCCACCTTCGCCCCGGTGGCCTTGACCACCTTCTCGTACTTGGCGAGTTCGCTCTTCATGAAGCTGCCGAACTGCTCGGGCGAGTTGCCGACCGGCTCGGCCAGCATCGAGGCGAAACGGGTCTTCGTTTCCGGCGCATTCAGCGCGGCGACGAAGGCCTGATTCAGCTTCACGACCACGTCGTGCGGCGTGCCGGCCGGCGCCACCAGGCCCCACCACGTGTCGATCGAGAAGCCCTTGAGCGTGTCGGCGATCGGCGGCACGTCGGGCAGCGCGTTGCTGCGCTGCAGGGTCGTCACCGCAATGGCCTTCAGCTTGCCCGAACGGATGTTCGGCGCCGCCGTGGCGAGGTTGTCGAAGTTGAAGTCGACCTGCCCCGAGATCAGCGCCAGCTGCGCCGGGTTGCCGCCGTTGTACGGGATGTGCAGCGCGAAGATGCCCGCTTCCTTCTTGAACAGCTCGCCCGCGAGATGGCCGGCGCTGCCGTTGCCGCCGCTGCCATAGTTGAGCTTGGCCGGGTTGGCCTTGGCATAGCGGATCAGGTCGGCCACGCTGTTGATGTTCAGGCGCTTGGCCGTGTCGGCATTCATCACCAGCACGTTGGGCACGCGGACCATCTGCGTGATCGGTGCGAAGTCGGTTGCGGCGTTGAACGGGATCTTGCTGTAGAGCCACGGGTTCACCGCGTTGGTGGCGGTGGCCGCGATGCCGATCGTCAGGCCGTCGGCGGGCGCCTTCGCCACGATGTCGGCGCCGATGTTGCCGCCGGCGCCGGGCTTGTTGTCGATGATGACCGGGCCGAGCGTGTCCTTGACGCGCTCGGCCAGGATGCGAGCAGTGTTGTCGATCGGGCCGCCTGCCGCGTAGGGCACGACGAGGCGGATCGGGCGCTGTTGCTGCGCCATCGCCTGGGTGGTGCCCAGCAGGGCCGCGACGCCGGCGAGCAGGGTGAGGAGGAAGTGTCTCGTCTTCATTGTCTTTTTGGGGTGTCTCAGGGAAGGGCCTTGTCGGCCTCTGTGGTGAATGCGTCGGCAAAAAATTCTTCTTCGGGCAGGCCCGCCAGCGCTACGTAATCGCGCTTGGCCGAGTCGACCACGATGGGCGCACCGCAGGCATAGACCTGGTAGCCCGACAGATCGGCGAAGTCTTCCAGCACGGCCTGATGGACGAAGCCGGTGCGGCCGGTCCAGTTGTCTTCGGGCGTGGCATTGGAAATGACGGGCACGTAGCGCAGGCTCGGCATCTGCGCCGTCTGCTCGCGCACCCAGGCGTCCATGTACAGGTCTTCGGGCCGCCGGCCGCCCCAGTAGAGCGTGGCGGGCCGCTCGATGCCCTTGAATTTCATGTGCTCGAGCAGCGCCTTGATCGGCGCGAAGCCCGTCCCCGAGGCCAGCAGGATCATCGGCTTGCCGGAATCCTCGCGCAGGAAGAAGCTGCCGAAGGGGCCTTCGATGCGCAGGATTTCCTTTTCCTTCATCGTGCCGAACACATGGTCGGTGAACTTGCCGCCGGGCAGGTGCCGCAGGTGCAGTTCGATGCCCGTGCCGGGCTGGCCCAGCGTGTGCGGCGCATTGGCCATCGAGTAGCTGCGGCGCGCACCGTCGCGCAGGATGAACTCCACGTACTGGCCGGCGTAGAACTGCAGCGGCTCGCCGGCCGGCAACTGCAGGCGCACCATCATCACGTCGTGCGACAGGCGCGTGAGGCCTTGCACCCGTACCGGCATCTTGCGGATCGGCAGGGCGCCGGCCTCCGTGACCTGGCGCGATTCCAGCACCACATCGCTCCGGGCGTGCGCACAGCAGGTCAGCACGTAGCCGGCGAGCTGTTCCTCGGCGCTCAGGGCCTTGCTCTGGTGGGGGCCCAGCGTGACCTCTCCCGACAGCTTCTTGCACTTGCAGGAGCCGCAGGCGCCGTCCTTGCAGCCGTAGGGAAGGCCGATGCCCTGCCGGATGCCCGCCGCGAGGATGGTCTCGTCGCCGTGAACCATGAAATGGCGTCCACTGGGTTCGACGTGGATGGAAAAGCCCGCTTCATGCGGTGCTGTAGCAGTCATCGGTATTCTTCGAGGTGAACTCTTCGCGGGCCGTACGAAGCCCTGTGAGCAACTGAATTGGGACAGGAACAGGATTTTGCCTTCAATCAATAGCCCCTCCGGCGCTCTGCCAGCGCGGTTCCGGCGCGAGCGCCTGCTGATCGTCGGATGCGGCGACGTCGGCCAGCGCGTGGCGCGCGATCTGCGCGGCCGCATGCAACTGGTGGCACTCACTTCGTCGGCCGACCGCGTGGGCGCCCTGCGCGCTGCCGGCATCCGACCGCTGGCGGGCAATCTGGACGACGCGGCCACCCTGCACCGGCTGGCGGGCATCGCCACGCGGGTGTTGCACCTGGCGCCGCCCGCCCGCGATGGCGGTGCCGCCTGGTGGCGCGACCAGCGCACCACCGAGCTGGCGCGGGCATTGCGCCTGCGGTCGCTGCCTTCGGCTTTCGTCTACGGTTCGACCAGCGGCGTGTACGGCGATTGCGGCGGCGCCCGCGTCGACGAAACCCGCGGCGTGCGCCCCGACACGCCGCGCTCCCACCGCCGCGTGGATGCCGAACGCGCCGTGCGCTGGCTGGGCCGCAGCGCGGGCGTGCGCGCCAGCATCCTGCGCATTCCGGGCATCTACGCCCCTGACCGCGAAAACGGCACCCCGCGCGGCCGTCTGCAGCGCGGCACGCCGGTGCTGCGGCGCGAGGACGATGTCTACACCAGCCACATCCACGCCGACGACCTCGCGCGCGCCTGTATCGCCGCGTTGTTTCGAGGCAAGCCGCAGCGCATCGTGCATGTCGCGGACGACACCGAGCTGCGCATGGGCGATTACGTCGATCTGGCTGCCGACCTCTACGGCATGCCGCGCCCGCCGCGCGTGGCGCGCGGCGACGCCGAGCGGCAGCTGCCGCTGCAATTGCTGAGTTTCATGGGGGAATCGCGCCGGCTGGACAACACGCGGCTGAAGCGCGAACTGCGGGTGCGGCTGGCGCATCCGACGGTGCATACGGGGCTGCGCGAGCAGACCGAGCCGAGATAAAGGGGGGGAAGGGGCCCATTCCAGGGACACCGTGGAACCGGCTTCGCCGGGCCACCAGTGTCGCCCCCGGAAGGGGGTTGGCGCAGCGACACGAAGTGCGCGAAGCCTGGGGAAGAGCAAAAGTGTGGTGCCCGGGGCCGGAATCGAACCGGCACACCTTTCGGTGGGGGATTTTGAGTCCCCTGCGTCTACCAATTTCACCACCCGGGCAGGGTTCTGAACGAAGCCCAAAATTATGGCACAGTGGCTGCCATGAATTATCCGACGATCGAAGACGCCATCGGCAAGACCCCCCTGGTCGCCTTGCAGCGCATCCACGCCGCAGAAAACGCCAAGCGCGGCAACGTGATTCTCGGCAAGCTCGAGGGCAACAATCCCGCAGGTTCGGTCAAGGACCGGCCGGCCCTTTCGATGATCAAGCGCGCAGAGGAGCGCGGCGAGATCAAGCCCGGCGACACCCTGATCGAAGCCACCTCCGGCAACACCGGCATCGCCCTGGCCATGGCCGCTGCCATCAAGGGCTATCGCATGGTGCTGATCATGCCGGAGGACCTCTCGATCGAACGAGCCCAGACCATGAAGGCCTTCGGCGCCGAGCTCGTGCTCACGCCCAAGAGCGGCGGCATGGAATACGCCCGCGATCTCGCCGAACAGATGGTGGCGCAGGGCAAGGGCCGGGTGCTCGACCAGTTCGCCAACCCCGACAACCCGCGCATCCACTACGAGACCACGGGCCCCGAGATCTGGGCCGACACCAAGGGCAAGATCACGCACTTCGTGAGCGCCATGGGCACCACCGGCACCATCACCGGCGTGTCGCGCTTCCTCAAGGAGAAGAACCCGGCAGTGCGCATCATCGGCGCACAGCCGGCCGAAGGTTCGCGCATTCCCGGCATCCGCAAGTGGCCTGCCGAGTACATGCCGAAGATCTACGACCCGAGCTGCGTCGATGAAGAAATCAGCGTGAGCCAGGACGACGCCGAAGAGATGTGCCGGCGCCTTGCGCGCGAAGAGGGCATCTTCGGCGGCATCTCGGCGGCCGGTGCGCTGTGGGCCGCGCTCCAGGTGGCGAAGACGGTGGAGAACGCCACCATCGTGTTCGTCGTATGCGATCGCGGCGACCGCTATCTCTCCACCGGCGTCTTCCCCGCATAAGCGGCAGGCAACCGCCGCAGCGCGCCATCCAGGTGCGTTCGTGGCCGGAAAGAAAAGAAAGAGACTTCATGCCCCACCCCAAGTTCTGCCAAGTCTGTGCCACGCCCCTCGAGTGGATCGCGCTGATGGAAGACGGCGGCCCCAAGGAGCGACTGCGCTGTCCCAACTGCGGCCACACGCACTGGAACAACCCGACCCCGGTGCTCGCGGCCATCGTCGAATACCGCGGCCAGGTGCTGCTGGCGCGCAATGCGGCCTGGCCCGGCAAGATGTTTGCGCTGATCACCGGCTTCATGGAGGCCGGCGAGACGCCGGAGGAGGGCATTGCGCGCGAGGTGAAGGAAGAAACCAACCTCGACATCAGCGCCGCGAAGATCGTCGGCGCCTACGACTTCCAGCGCATGAACCAGATCATCATTGCGTACCACGTGGTGGCCGATGGCGAGGTGAAGCTTTCGCCCGAGCTGGTGGATTACCGCCTCTATGACCTGCCCGACCTCAAGTGCTGGCCCGCTGGCACCGGCTACGCGCTGGCCGACTGGCTGCGCACGCGCGGCCATGAGCCCGTGTTTTTCACCGCGGCCGAGAACGAAGAGCGCCGCCGCGGCCTGAACCTGCCGCCGGAGCCGGGCAATGCAAGTTGATCGCGAGCTCGACACGCGCGGGCTGAACTGCCCGCTGCCGATCCTCAAGGCGAAGAAGTCGCTCAACGAGATGGCGAGCGGGCAGCTGCTGAAGGTGGTGTCGACCGATCCAGGATCGATCCGCGACTTTCAGGCCTTCGCACGCCAGACGGGCAACGAGCTGATGGCACAGGAAACCGTGGGCGGCGACTTCATCCACGTGCTGAAGCGGCGCTGACAAAAAGAAAAGAAAAGGGCCGCGTCAGCGGCCCTTCCTTCGTTCACGATGGAGCCCGAAGAAGAAGCGGCTACAGCTTCAGGCTCTTGAGGTATTCGCGAAACTCCGCGCCCACCTCGGGGTGGGCCAGCGCCAGTTCCACCGACGCCTGCAGAAAGCCTTCCTTGCTGCCGCAGTCGTAGCGGATGCCCTTGTACGAATAGGCGTAGACCGATTCCTTCTTCATCAGCGCGGCGATGCCGTCGGTCAACTGGATCTCGCCGCCCGCGCCCTTGGGCTGGTTGCGGATCTCGTCGAACACGCCCGGCGTGAGGATGTAGCGGCCGGCCACGCCCAGGCGCGAGGGCGCGTCTTCGGGCTTGGGCTTCTCGACCATGCGGTTGACCTTCACCAGGCCTTCCTCGATCACGTCGCCGGCCACGATGCCGTAGCGCTTGACGTGCGCCAGCGGCACTTCCTGCACCGCAAGCAGCGAGCCGCCGAGGCGGCTGAAAACCGCGGTCATCTGCGCCAGCACGGGCTGGCCGCCCTCGGGGCCGACCATCAGGTCGTCCGCCAGCAGCACGGCGAAGGGTTCGTTGCCCACAAGGTGCTCGGCACACAGCACCGCATGGCCCAGGCCCAGCATGCGCGGCTGGCGCACGTACGAGCATGTCATGTCGTCGGGCGACACCGAGCGCGCGATGTTGAGCAGCGCATCCTTGCCGCTGGCTTCGAGCTGGCTCTCGAGTTCGTAGGCGGTGTCGTAGTGATCTTCGATCGCACGCTTGTTGCGCCCGGTCACAAAAATCATGTCGCGGATGCCCGCGGCGTAGGCTTCCTCGACGGCGTACTGGATCAGCGGCTTGTCGACCACGGGCAGCATTTCCTTCGGCTGTGCCTTGGTGGCTGGCAGGAAGCGAGTACCAAAGCCTGCAACGGGGAATACGGCCTTGCGAATGCGGGTCGAGGAAGTGGACATGGGCAGTACAGCGTCTTTCTTCAAAGGGGGGTGCGGGATGATGTGACGGCGCGGCGCGAAACCGTTCTCAACATCCTAAACGCCTTCCCGGCCCCTCGTGTGTCAGCCAAGACGCACAAGCTGATCGCGCAAACGCTCCAGCATGGCCGTGAAGTCAGCCAGGCGTTTGCGTTCCTGCTCGATCACCGCTGGCGGCGCCTTCGCAACGAAGGCTTCGTTGCCGAGCTTGCCGTTTACCTTCGCGATCTCGCCTTCGATGCGCGCGATTTCCTTGCCGATGCGAAGCTTCTCGGCCGCCTTGTCGATCTCCATGTGCAGGCACAGGCGCGCAGCGCCGACCACCGCCACGGGCGCCGCCTCGGCCGCGGCCGACCACGAAGCCTCGTCGTCGAAGACCTTCACTTCCTTGAGCTTTGCCAGCGCCTGGAGCACCGGCGCCGAATCGCGCAGGAAGGCCGCGCCTTCGGCGTCGTCGGCCACCGCGTAGAGCGGCAGTCGCGTGGCCGGCGACACGTTCATCTCGCCACGCAGCGTGCGGCATGCATCGACCAGCGCCTTCAGCCGCGCCACGTGCGCCTCGGCCGCCTCGTCGATCTTCTCGGGCTGGCTCTTCGGATAGGCGGCGACCATGATCGACTCGCCCTCACGTCCTGCAACCGCCGATACCTTCTGCCACAGCTCTTCCGTGATGAACGGAATCACCGGATGCGCGAGGCGCAGCAGCGTCTCGAGCGTGCGGATCAGCGTGCGGCGCGTGGCGCGCTTCTGCGCCTCGTCGCCGGTCTGGATCTGCACCTTGGCGATTTCCAGGTACCAGTCGCAGAACTCGTCCCAGGCGAACTGGTAGATCGCGGTGGCCACGTTGTCGAGTCGGTATTCCTCGAAGCCCCTGGCCACCTCGGCCTCGACGCGCTGCAGCTGCGACACGATCCAGAAATCGGCGCGGCTGAACTTCAGGTAGCCGTGGGCCTTGCCACCCACCTTGCAGTCTTCCTTCGTGTGTTCCAGCAGGCCGCAGTCCTGGCCTTCGCAGTTCATCAGCACGAAGCGCGTGGCGTTCCACAGCTTGTTGCAGAAGTTGCGATAGCCCTCGCAGCGCTTCGAGTCGAAGTTGATGCTGCGGCCCAGCGAGGCCAGCGACGCGAAGGTGAAGCGCAGCGCATCGGCGCCGAAGGCCGGAATGCCGTCCGGAAACTCCTTCTGCGTGTTCTTGCGCACTGCGGGTGCCGTCTCGGGCTTGCGCAGGCCCTGCGTGCGCTTGTCGAGCAGCGCGGGCAACTGGATGCCGTCGATCAGGTCCACCGGGTCGAGCACGTTGCCTTCCGACTTGCTCATCTTCTTGCCATGCGCGTCGCGCACCAGGCCGTGGATGTACACGTCCCTGAACGGCACCTTGCCGGTGAAGTGCTTGGTCATCATGATCATCCGGGCGACCCAGAAGAAGATGATGTCGTAGCCTGTCACCAGCACGGTCGAGGGCAGGTA
Source organism: Variovorax sp. Varisp36 (assembly GCF_047304235.1). Classification (NCBI taxonomy): domain Bacteria; kingdom Pseudomonadati; phylum Pseudomonadota; class Betaproteobacteria; order Burkholderiales; family Comamonadaceae; genus Variovorax; species Variovorax sp. Varisp36. The sequence goes on along the minus strand of NZ_JBGLYU010000019.1, from coordinate 53,568 downwards.
CAGGTCGAGGTCTTGCGTCTTCGCGGGCCAGCCCAGCGAGGAGAAGGGCACCAGCGCCGCCGAGTACCAGGTGTCGAGCACGTCCTCGTCGCGCACGAGCTTCTTGCCCGGCGCCTTGGCCTGCGCGTCGGCCGCGGTCTCGGCCACGTACACATTGCCTTCCTCGTCGTACCAGGCCGGAATCTGGTGGCCCCACCAGAGCTGGCGCGAGATGGTCCAGTCCTGGATGTTCTCCATCCAGTGGTTGTAGGTGTTGACCCAGTTCTCGGGCACGAAGCGCACCTCGCCCGACTTCACCACGTCGATGGCCTTCTGCGCGATCGACTGGCCGTCGGCGCCGGGGCGCGTCATGGCCACGTACCACTGGTCGGTGAGCATCGGCTCGACGATGGCGCCCGAGCGCGCGCAGCGCGGCACCATCAGCTTGTGCTTCTTCACCTCGACCAGCAGGCCCAGCGCGTCGAGGTCGGCCACGATGGCCTTGCGCGCCACGAAGCGGTCCAGGCCGCGGTACTTCTCGGGGGCGTTGTCGTTGATGGTCGCGTCGAGCGTGAGTACGCCGATCATCTCGAGCTTGTGGCGCTGGCCGACGGCGTAGTCGTTGTAATCGTGCGCGGGCGTGACCTTCACCACGCCGGTGCCGAATTCCTTGTCGACGTAGTCGTCGGCAATGATCGGGATCAGCCGGTCGACCAGCGGCAGCTTCACGCGCTGGCCGATCAGGTGTTTGTAGCGCTCGTCTTCCGGATGAACCATCACGGCCGTGTCGCCGAGCATGGTCTCGGGCCGGGTGGTGGCCACGGTCAGCGTGCCGCTGCCGTCTTCCAGCGGATAGGCGATGTGCCAGAGCGAGCCGTCTTCCTCTTCGCTTTCGACTTCGAGGTCGCTCACCGAGGTCTTGAGCACCGGGTCCCAGTTGCCCAGGCGCTTGCCGCGGTAGATCAGGCCTTCTTGATACAGCTTCACGAAGGTGTGCGTGACCACCTTCGAGAGATCGTCGTCCATCGTGAAATATTCGCGGCTCCAGTCCACCGTGTCGCCCATGCGGCGCATCTGCTCGGTGATGGTGTTGCCCGACTTCTCTTTCCATTCCCACACGCGCGCCACGAAGTTCTTGCGGCCCAGGTCATGGCGGCTGAGCTTTTGCTCCTGCAGCTGGCGCTCCACCACGATCTGCGTGGCGATGCCCGCGTGGTCGGTGCCCGGCAACCACAGCGTGTTGTCGCCCTTCATGCGGTGGTAGCGCGCGAGGCTGTCCATGATCGTCTGGTTGAACGCATGGCCCATGTGCAGCGTGCCCGTCACGTTGGGGGGCGGCAGCTGGATCGCGAACGATTCGGCGCCTTCCTTGGGTTGCTGCGTGCCTCTGAAGCCGGCCTTGGCGTAGCCGCGCTTCTCCCATTCGGGGCCCCAGTGCGCCTCGATGGCGGCGGGCTCGAACGATTTGGAAAGGCTGTCCAGGCCAGGCTGGGCGGGAGAAGTGGTGGGTTCGCTCATGGGAATACGGAACGGCCCTTCAGGGAGCCGTGGGGAGGCAGGGTGGGATAGCCCGCGATTTTACCGGCGCGGCCCGGCGTCACGGCAGCCACTGATAATTCCGCCATGCTGTTCCTGCTTTCCCCTGCGAAGTCGCTCGACTACGACACTCCGGTTCCCTCTGAAATCCCCGCCACTCAACCCCATTTCGAATCTCCGCGCGGCCCCTCGGTCGAGCTGATCAGGCTGCTGCGCGAGAAGTCGCCCCAGCAGATCTCCGAGCTGATGCACCTGTCGGACAAGCTCTCCGCCCTGAACGTGGCCCGCTACCAAGCCTGGTCCGGCAAGAGCACCGAGAAGAACGCCCGCCAGGCCGCCTTCGCCTTCGACGGCGACGTCTACGGCGGCCTCGATGCCCGCACGCTCACCAAGGGGCAGTTGGCCTGGGCGCAGGACCACGTCTGCATCCTCAGCGGCCTCTACGGCCTGCTGCGCCCGCTCGACCTGCTGCAGCCCTACCGCCTCGAGATGGGCACGCAACTGGCCAATCGCCACGGCAAGGACCTTTACGCCTTCTGGGGTTCGCGCATCGCCGAGCACCTCAACGAGCGCCTCGCGGCCGACCGCACGCCGGTGGTCGTCAACGTCGCCTCGCAGGAGTACTTCAAGTCGGTCGACAAGAAGGTGCTCAAGGCCCGTGTGGTCGAATGCGTGTTCGAGGAGTGGAAGGGCGACAGGTACAAGATCGTGAGCTTCTTCGCCAAGCGCGCGCGCGGCCTGCTGGCCCGCTGGGCCGTGCAGCACAAGGCGGCGACGCCCAAGGCACTGGAAAAGTTCGACCTCGAGGGTTATGGTTTCGATGCAGAAGCATCGACAGCCGAAAGGCTGGTGTTCAGGAGGAAAGTCTGATGTCGCAACCGATCAGTCCGGAACTGCGCGAGTGGCTGGTGGCCCAGCTCGCGGCCGGGCACTCGGTGCCAGCGCTGCGCGCTTCCATGCGCGCGGCCGGCTGGCACGATGCCGCCGCCGACACGGCGCTGGCCCAGCTCGAGGCCGGATTCCCCAACGTGGAGGTGGCCCTGCCGCCCGTGCGCACCAAAATGCCCGGCCCCGACCTCGACGGTGCGCCGCTGTACCTCGATGCCGGCGACCGCCGCGTGCAGGTGCTGCAGACCATGCGGCATCCGCGTGTCGTCGTGTTCGGCAACCTGCTGTCGGCCGAGGAGTGCGAAGGCCTGATCGCTGCGGCGCGTGTTCGGCTCGCGCGTTCGCTCACCGTGGAGACCCGCACCGGCGGCGAGGTGCTCAACGTCGACCGCACCAGCGACGGCATGTTCTTCGAACGCGGCGAGAACGAGATCGTCGCGCGGCTGGAGCAGCGCCTCGCCACGCTGCTGCGCTGGCCGCTCGAATACGGCGAGGGCCTGCAGATCCTGCGCTACGCCCCCGGCGCGCAGTACCGCCCGCACTACGACTACTTCGACCCCGGCGAACCCGGCACGCCCACCATCCTCAAGCGCGGCGGCCAGCGTGTCGCCACGCTGGTGATGTACCTGCAGGAGCCCGAAGGCGGCGGCGCCACCACCTTCCCCGACGTGGGCCTCGAAGTGGCGCCGGTGCGCGGCTGCGGCGTGTTCTTCAGCTATGACCGGCCCGACCCCGTCACTCGCACGCTGCACGGCGGCGCGCCGGTGCTGGCGGGCGAGAAGTGGGTCGCCACCAAGTGGCTGCGCGAGCGCGAGTTCAAGTAAGCAAGAAGCCGATGAAAGTCACCGCCAACGGCCTGCAGATCGAAGTCGACGACACCGGAGGCGAGGGTCGCCCCGTGATCCTGCTCATCATGGGCCTGGGCATGCAGCTGGTCGCATGGCCCACGGGCTTCGTGCAGCAGCTGGTCGACGCGGGCTTTCGCGTGGTGCGCCACGACAACCGCGACATCGGCCTGAGCCAGGGCTTCGACCATGCGGGCGTGGGCAACGTCGTGTGGGAAACCATCCGCCATCGCCTCGGCCTGCCGGTGCGCTCTGCCTACACGCTGCAAGACATGACCCTTGATTCGCTCGGTGTACTCGATGCGCTGGGCATTGAAAGGGCCCACATCGTCGGTGCCTCCATGGGCGGCATGATCGCCCAGCGCATGGCCGCTACCGCACCGCAGCGCACGACCAGCCTTGTGAGCATCATGAGCTCCAGCGGCGCACGCGGCCTGCCCGGGCCGCGCCGCGAGGTGGCCTCCATGCTCATGCGCCGTCCGGTGGGCCGCGACGAGGCTGCGCTGGTCGCGCACAGCATTCGGCTGCTGCGGCTGATCCAGAGCCCCGCCTACCCGCAGAGCGACGAAGAACTGGCCGCGCGCCTCACCTTCAGCATGCGCCGCGCATACCGCCCGGCCGGGCTGATGCGGCAGATGCTGGCCGTCGGCGCCGATGCCGACCGGCCGCAGGTGCTGGCGCGCATCCAGTCGCCCACGCTGGTGCTGCACGGCGACGCCGATGCGCTCGTGCCCATTGCCTGCGGCGAGGACACCGCCAGGCGCATTCCCGGTTCGCAATTCGTCGCCATCCCCGGCATGGGCCACGACCTGCCGCCCGAGGTGTGCACCATCCTCGCCAACCACATTGCTCCGTTCGCGCATGCAGCGGAGGCCAGAAACGCCACACCATGAGCCACGACCCGAACTCCAACACGCCCGAGCAATCGCAGCTCGGCCGCGCCTCGGCCTGCGCCGACCGCTACGACCCCACGCTGCTGTTTCCCATCGCGCGCGCCACGCAGCGCGAGGCCATGGGCATCAGGTCCGATGCCTTGCCCTTCTTCGGCGCCGACCTCTGGACCGCGTTCGAGGTGAGCTGGCTCAACCTGCGCGGCAAGCCGCAGCTGGCCATCGTGCACTTCACCATTCCGTGCGAGACGCCCAACATCATCGAGAGCAAGAGCTTCAAGCTCTATCTCAACAGCTTCAACAACAGCCAGTTCGCGAGCGCCGACGCGGTGCGCGAGCGCCTGCGCGCGGACCTGTCCGAAGCCGCGTGGCGCGGCAGCGACCAGTCGGCCGGCATCGGCGTGAAGCTGATGGCGCCCGACATGTTCGACCGCGAGCCGGTGCACGAACTCGACGGCCTCGACCTTGACCGCCTCGACATCGAGTGCACCCACTACCAGCCCGCGCCGGAGCTGCTGGGCAGCGATGCCACGCAGGTGCATGTGAACGAAACCTTCACCAGCCGCCTGCTCAAGAGCAACTGCCTTGTCACCGGCCAGCCCGACTGGGGCAGCGTGCAGATCCGCTACAGCGGCCCGCCCATCGACCAGGCCGGGCTGTTGGCGTACATCGTGAGCTTTCGCAACCACAACGAGTTCCACGAACCGTGCGCCGAGCGCATGTTCACGGACATCTGGAGCCGCTGCAAGCCGACCAAGCTCGCGGTGTATGCGCGCTATACGCGGCGCGGCGGGCTGGACATCAATCCGTTTCGCACGAGCTGGCCGCAGGCGCTGCCGGCGAACATCCGCACGGCGCGCCAATAGCCGTCCCCGGGGCCGCGCCGAAGGCCCTCTTCGGAAACCTGAAACCCGCTTTCGCTTCGCCTGTGGCATTCTGAAATATGCCCGCGAACCCGCGGTCGAAAGAACCTCCGGAGCACAGACAAACATGGTTGAAGGAAAAGTGGTCGTCGTCACGGGCGCGGGCGGCGGCATCGGGCGCGACATCGCGCTGGCCATGGCGGCCCACGGCGCGAAAGTGGTGGTCAACGACATCGGCGCCGCGCTCGATGGCGCCGGCGGCAGCGCCGGCCCCGCGCAGCAGGTGGTCGACGAGATCCGTGCGGCCGGCGGCCAGGCCGTGTCCAACACCGACAGCGTGGCAGATGCCGCCAGCGCGGCGCGTATCGTGCAGTGCGCGCTCGACAGCTTCGGCCGCATCGACGCGGCGGTCAACAACGCGGGCATCCTGCGCGACCGCTTCTTCCACAAGATGTCGGTCGACGAGTGGGACTCGGTGCTCAAGGTGCATCTCTACGGCGCCTACCACGTGAGCCGCGCGGCGGCCGTGCACTTCAAGGAACAGAACGCGGGCGCGCTGGTGCACATGACCTCCACCTCGGGCCTGATCGGCAACTTCGGCCAGGCCAACTACTCGGCCGCCAAGCTCGGCATCGTCGCGCTGTCGAAGTCGATCGCGCTCGACATGCAGAAATTCAACGTGCGCTCGAACTGCATCGCGCCCTTTGCCTGGAGCCGCATGATCGGCGCGATTCCCACCGACACCGACGAGCAGCGCGCCCGCGTCGACAAGATCAAGCAGATGACGCCGGCCAAGGTCGCACCTCTGGCGGTGTACCTCGCGAGCGAGGCGGCGGGTGCGGTCAACGGCCAGATCTTCTCGGTGCGCAACAACGAGATCTCGCTCATCAGCCAGCCGCGCCCGGTGCGCTCGATCCACCGCTCCGAGGGCTGGACGCCGCAGAGCATCGCCGAGCACGCCATGCCCGCGATGCGCGCGAGCTTCTTCCCGCTCGACCGCTCGGCCGACGTGTTCAGCTGGGACCCCGTCTGAGGACAAACCCGCAGGCGGGCGCGCACGGCGCCATTCGCCGGACAATGCGCGTTACTTTCCTTCCTCGCGCGCCTGACCGGTGAACCTGCATTTCGACCTGTTCGACCTGAAACTGTTCGTCTACGTGGCGGAGGCGCGCAGCCTCACGCGCGGCGCCGAGAAGGCCTGCATCTCGCTGGCCGCCGCCTCCACGCGCATCAAGCAGATGGAAGAGGCCGTGGGCGGCAAGCTGCTGCATCGCAGCGCGCAGGGCGTGAGCCTCACGGCCGCGGGGCAGGCCGTGCTCTACCATGCCAAGCGCGTGATGCAGCAGATGGAGCACCTGCGCTGCGACATGCAGGACTTCGGCAAGGGCATCAAGGGCCATGTGCGCGTGTTCGCCAATACCACCTCGATCACCGAGTACCTGCCGCAGAAGCTCGCGGGCTTCCTCACGCAGCATCCGGCCGTGCAGGTGGACCTGCGCGAATACCTCAGCGAAGAGATCGTGCGCGCCGTGGCCGACGGCGAGGCCGACATCGGCATCCTTGCCGGCGACGTGCATACCGGCGAGTTCGATGCTCGAGCGTTCGGGCGCAACCAGCTCGTGCTGGTGGTGCCGCTCACGCACCACCTCGCGGGCGCCCCTTCGGTGGCCTTTGCCGACACGCTCGACGAGCAGCACGTGGGCCTGCACCATGGCAGCGCCATCCACCGCTTCCTGCAGCGCCGTGCCGAACTCGCGGGGCGCGGCTTCAACCCGCGCATCCAGGTCAGCAGCTTCGAGGCGATCTGCCTGATGATCGAGGCGGGCGTGGGGGTTGGCGTGCTGCCGTCGTCGTCGGCGCAGCGCCTCGCGATGGCCATGCGCATCTCCATCGTCGCGCTCAGCGATGCCTGGGCCGAGCGCGAACTCAAGCTGATCGCGCGCAACCGCGAGCAGCTGCCGGCCTCGGCGCGCGAGCTGTTCGACCACCTCGTCGCGCCCTGAAGGCGTTGTTGGCCGTCATGTCCGCCGACCTGAAGTCGCTGCGCCTGTTCGTGGCCGTGGCCGACCACGGCAGCATCAGCGAGGGCGCGAAGCGCTGCCACATCGCGCTTGCGGCCGCCAGCAAGCGCATCTCCGACCTCGAGGCCCGCGCACGGCTGCCGCTGCTGGTGCGCCATGCGCGCGGCGTCACGCTGACCTCGGCGGGCCACGGCCTGCTGCTGCATGCGCGCGCCGTGCTCTCGGCCATGGACCGGCTCGGCGCCGAGCTCGACGACTTCCAGAACGGCGTGGCGGGCGTGGTCAGCATCACGGCCAACGCATCGACCATCGCGCAGTTCCTCCCGGCGCAGATCGGCTCCTTCCTGCGCCTGCACCCCGTGCTCAAGATCGACCTGCAGGAGCGCGCCAGCACCGAGGTGGTCAAGGCCGTGCAGGCAGGGCTGGCCGATATCGGCGTGATCGAAGGCAACACGCCGGCCGACGGGCTCGAATGCCTGCCCTACCGCAACGACGAACTGGCCGTGGTGGTTGCGCGCGACCACCCGCTGGCGCGGCGCCGGCGCATCGGCGTGGACGAGGCGCTGCGCTACGACCATATCGTGGTGCGCGAAGGCACGGCGCTGCACCGCGTGCTGCTGGCCGCCGCACTGGAGGCGCAGGCGCCGCTCAAGGTGCGCATGCAGGTCGGGAGCTTCGACATGGTGTGCCGCATGGTGGAGCAGGGCGTCGGTATCGGCGTGCTGCCCTATGCGGCGATCCTGCCGCAGTTGCAGATCCTGCGGCTGCGCTGTCTGAAGCTCGATGCGCCCTGGGCGGTGCGGCGCCACCTGCTGTGCGTGCGCAGGCAGCAAGACCTGACGGTCGCGGCGCGCTCGGTGCTGGAACACCTCGGCCTGCCGGACTGAGCACGAGGCTTCGCGCCGCACGAAGCCTTGCGTCCGCCAAAAACGAATTGTTCTCCCGCGGTGCGCGCGCAAAGATCGCGCAAACCAAAGGAGACACCCTTGAAGATCGTTCGCGTCAGCGCCACGCCGCTGAACATCCCCGTGACCATCGACGTGGTCGGCCTGAACAAGCAGACTTCGCTCTCGCTGTGCCTCACCGAGATCGAGACCGACACCGGCCTCGTCGGCCACGGCATGACCGCCATCACCGAGGAGGAAATCATCGCCGCCGCCGTGCGCGAGGTGGCCGGCCCCGCGCTCATCGGCGAAGACCCGATGACCACCGAGCGCCTGTGGGAAAAGCTCTACTGGCTGCTCTCGCCGCGCGGCCAGACCGGCTATGCCAGCCACACCATTGCCGCGCTCGACATCGCGCTGTGGGACATCAAGGCCAAGGCGCTCGGCCAGCCGCTGTGGCGCCTGCTGGGCGGCGCACGGTCGAAGGTGCCGGTCTACGCCACCTTCGGCTTCGGCTTCTTCGAGCGCGACCAGCTCGCGGCCGCTGCGAAGCTCTGGGTCTCGCAGGGCTTCCAGCGCCTGAAGATGACGGTCGGCAACCACGCACTCGCACGCCGCGACGAGCCGCGTCCGCTCGACGAGGTGATCGCCGAGGACGTGCGCCGCGTGGCCGCCGTGCGCGAGGCCGCGGGCCCCGAGGTGAAGCTCTATGTCGATGCCAACTGCGGCCTCGACCTGTTCCATGCGAGCGAGCTCGCGCGCCGCATCGAGCCCTACGGCATCAGCTTCTTCGAGGAGCCGCTGACGCAGAACGACGTGCGCCAGATGGCCCAACTGCGCACGCGCACCACCATCCCGCTCGCCTGCGGCCAGAACGAAGGCCTGGCCTTCCGTTTTCGCGACTTGCTGGTGAACCATGCGGCCGACGTGCTGCAGCCCAACGTCACCATCTCCGGCGGCTATTCGCAGTGCTTGAAGATCGCCGGCATGGCGCAGGCCTTCAACGTGCCCATCGACAACGGCGGCGCCTGGCCCTTCCACAACATGCACCTGCACGCGGGCGTGTCGAACGGCGGGCTGGTCGAGTACCACTACGTCGCGGTGCAGATGCTCAAGCAGATCTTCGACGGCCTGCCGGTACCCGACCAAGGCTGGCTCACGCTGCCCGAGACGCCGGGCCTGGGCTTCGCGCCCAACGCCGAGCGCGTGCGCGAGCTGGCGAAGCTGCCGACCTCGCACGGCAAGGGCAAGGCCTGAGCCTTCCGGGCAGGCGACACTTTCCTTCACGACCGGGCCGCGACAGACAGCCGGCGATTCCGATCCAGACAACGGAGACAAGATGAAAGCCAGACAAGCGATTCGCCCCGCGCGCCGCCATGCCTTGCGCGCAATGGCGGCCCTGGGCCTTGCGTGCGCGCTCGCGGCGCCGGCGGCGTGGGCCCAGAAATATCCCGACAAGCCGATCCGGCTCGTGGTCGGCTACTCGGCCGGCGGCGGGGTCGATGCGGTCGCGCGCCTGCTCGGCGTGCGCCTGTCGGCGGCGCTGGGCCAGCAGGTGCTGGTGGAAAACCGCACCGGCGCCACCGGCCTCATCGCGGCCGAGTTCGTCGCCAAGGCGCCGCCCGACGGCTACACGCTGATGATGGGTGACAGTGCCTTGCTGATCGCCAAGCTGCTGCAGCCGAAGATCGGCATCGACCCGCTCACGAGCTTCAAGCCGGTGGCGGGCGCCTTCATCTCGCCGCTGATGATCGTCACGGGCAACGACTTTCCGGCGAAGACGCCGGCCGAACTGGTGAAGGAACTCAAGGCCAACGCCGCGCGCTACTCGTACGCGACTTCGGGCGTCGGTACGGTGCAGCACCTGGGCTTCGAGATGCTCAAGCAGGCGACCGGCAGCTCGGTGGTGCACGTGCCGTACCGCGGCGCCGCGCAGATCGTGCCCGACGTGATCGGCGGCCAGATTCCCATCGGCGTGGTGAGCGCCACGGCCGGCATGGCGCAGGCCAAGGCGGGAAAGCTGCGCGCACTGGCGTTGATGAACACGGCCAGGCTCGAAGGCGCGCAGAGCGTGCCGCCGCTGGCCGATGCACTGCCGGGCTTCGACGTGGCGCCGCGAATTTTCGTGCTGGCACCCGCGGGCACGCCTAACGATGTGGTCGAGAAGCTGTCGGCTGCGGTGAAGTCGGTGCTCGATACGCCGGAGGCCGGGACCGCGGCTGCGGCGCAGGGCACGCTGCGCGCCTATGCAACGCCTTCGCAGCTTGGGAAGGACATGGCTGCGGAGATTTCTCGGTGGAAGAAGATCATTTCTGACCAGCACATCGTGGCTGAGGGGAACTGAGGTTTTCTGATCGTGGGGCGCTCACGCCGACGGGGTGCCTTGCTCCGCGAATGTCCTCCGGCCTGCGGCTTCCCCCTTTATTTCGCTGCGCAAGGCACCCCGCCGTCGCGATCGTTCAGCAGAGCGCTCGAACCGCCGACACGGGCAGAGCGCCCACTGCGCACAGGGCATCGGGTGCTCCCCGCAGCGAAATAAAGGAGGAGCCCGAAGGGCGGGGGACATTCGCGGAGGGGAGTACCCGGTGGCCTGTGCACACGCCTCGAACAAAGAGCACTCAACATCAATCGGAGCAACTGAAATGACGCAACCCCACCTGGGCCTGATCGTGCCCCCCGCAGCCGGCGCAGTGCCAGTAGATGGCCCGCTGCTCTACGGCGAACGCATCCGCTTCAGCGCGAGAGGCCTGGGCCTCGGCGAAATCTCCACGCGTGGTTATCTCGACGTCATCGATTCGGTGGTCGAGAAGGCCGTGGCGCTCAAGGACGAGGGCGTCAGCGCGGTCTCGCTCATGGGCACCTCGCTGAGCTTCTTTCGCGGCGCGGCGTTCAACCAGCAGCTCGAAGCCGAGATGGCACGCGCCACTGGACTGCCCTGCACCACGATGAGCAACGCCGTCGTCGGCGGGTTGCGGCATCTCGGCGTGCGGCGCGTGGCGGTGGCCACGGCCTACATTGACGAGGTCAACGTGCATCTGCGGCGCTACCTGGAGCAGAGCGACATCGAGACGCTGGGGCTCGAAGGGCTGTCGATTTCCGATGTGCAGGTCGTGGGGCAGGTGCCTACGCAGGTGCTGGTCGATCTGTGCATCAAGGTGTTCGATGCACAGCCCGGCGCTGATGGGGTCTTGATCTCTTGCGGGGGGCTGGTCACGCTCGACGCGGTGCGCGAAGTGGAGGCCCGGCTGCAGGTGCCCGTGGTCTCCAGTTCGCCCGCGGGCTTCTGGGACCTCGTCGGCACCGCGGGCCTCGATCCGCGCTTGCCCGGCCAGGGGCGCCTTTTCGCCTGATCTCGCTCAGCCCAGCCAGCGGCCCACGCGCGGCGTATCGGCCAACTGCCAGACACGCTCGCACAGCGCCTTCGCCTCGTCTGCCGTCACGCCTTCACCGTAGTGCGCCAGGCGCTGCATCTTGTCCTCGATCTCGGTGCGGCTCAGGCTGTTGCCGGGGTCGCCCTTGGGTTCGTCGACGCGGCCCTGCAGCGTGCGGCCGTCGGCGGTGTGTACGCTGACCTTGCCGATCCAGCGCGCGGGGTAGGCAGTGTCGACTTCGGCGTCGAGCTGCATCGTCACCTTGTCGCGGAAGGCCGAGACTTCGGGCGCGAGAAAGTCGCGGTCGAACTCGCCGAGGCCTGCGCGGCCGTGCACGGCAATGAGGCCCAGCACCGTGCCCATCGAGAACTTGCCCTGGTGCACGGTCGCGGGCACCGTCACGCGGCCCAGCACGTCGATGGCGCCCTGGTGCACGTACGTGGTCACGCGCGACACGTCGGCGGGCTTGAGCTTGTTCTGCGTCATCACCTGCAGCAGCGCGTCGGCGGCGGGGTGGGTGTGGCGGCAGGAGGCGTGGTACTTGAAGGAGGTTTCGGCCAGTGTCCAGCGTGTGCCGAGGCCATCGACGAGCTTCGCCGGATCGGCATCGCTCGACATGCCGACGCCCAGGCCCTGCGCGCCCTCGAGGATCTTCGCCGCGCCGGTGAAGCCGTCCTGCGCAAGGTAGGCCGACATCAGCCCGCTCGCCGCCGCGTGCGCGCAGTGCAGTTGCTTGGAGTCGGCCGCATCGCGCAGGAACTCCCACACACCGGCCGACTGCGTGCCGGCCGAGCCGAAGGCGTGCAGCATCTGCTGCGGCGTGAGGTCCAGCAGGCGGCCGACCGCTGCTGCAGCGGCGAGCGTGCCCGCCGTCGCGGTCGTGTGGAAGGTCTTGTAGTGCGAGCGGCCGAGGAATTCGCCGACTCGGATTCCGACCTCATAGCCCGCCACCACCGCGGTGAGCAGTTGCGCGCCGCTCGCGCCGACGCTCTGCGCCACGGCCAGCGCGGGCGCGATGACGACGGCGGCCGGGTGGAACACCGAGCCGTTGTGCACGTCGTCCTGCTCCACGAAGTGCGAGGCCGCCGCGTTGACGAGCGCCGCGAACACCGGCGAACTGGTGCGGCGCGAGATCAGCAGCTCGCTGGGCCCCTCGGCGGGGCCCATCATCTGCGCGAGTCGTTCGATGCTGCGCACCGGCCGTGCGGTGCGCGCGGCGAGCACGGAGCCCAGCCAGTCGAGCATCAGGTCCTCGGTGCGGCGAAGCACGGGGGCGGGGATGGCGTCGAACCTCAGCTCGGCGGCGAAGGTCGCGAGCACCTTGCTCGGGTGGTCCACAGCGTTCATGGCAATCGCATCCCTCATTTAGAACGAGCGTGGCAGGCCGAGCATGTGCTCCGCCACGTAGCTCAGGATCAGGTTGGTGGAAATCGGCGCCACCTGGTAGAGCCGCGTCTCGCGGAACTTGCGCTCGATGTCGTATTCGCAGGCGAAGCCGAAGCCGCCGTGGAACTGCAGGCAGGCGTTGGCCGCCTCCCAACTCGCCTTGGCCGCCAGGTACTTCGCCATGTTGGCCTGTGCGCCACAGGGCTGGTGCGCGTCGAACAGGCGGCAGGCTTCATAGCGCATCAGGTTCGCTGCTTCCACTTCGATGAACGCTTCGGCAATCGGAAACTGCACGCCCTGGTTCTGCCCGATCGGGCGGCCGAACACCACGCGCTCCTTGGTGTAGGCCGTTACCCGGTCGATGAACCAGTAGCCGTCGCCGATGCACTCCGCGGCGATCAGCGTGCGCTCGGCGTTGAGCCCGTCGAGGATGTACTTGAAGCCCTGGCCTTCCTCGCCGATCAGGTTCTCGGCCGGAATCTCGAGGTTCTCGAAGAACAGCTCGTTGGTCTCGTGGTTCACCATGTTCAGGATGGGCTGCACCGTCAGTCCCTTGCCGATGGCCTCGCGCAGGTCGACGATGAAGATCGACATGCCTTCGGACTTCTTCCTCACGTCGGCCAGCGGCGTGGTGCGCGCCAGCAGGATCATCAGGTCCGAATGCTGGATGCGCGAGATCCACACCTTCTGCCCGTTGATGACATAGCGGTCGCCCTTCTTCACGGCCGTGGTCTTGATCTTGGTGGTGTCGGTGCCGGTGGTGGGTTCGGTCACGCCCATCGACTGCAGGCGCAGTTCCCCGTTGGCGATCTTCGGCAGGTAGGCGCGCTTCTGCGCCTCGCTGCCGTGGCGCAGCAGCGTGCCCATGTTGTACATCTGGCCGTGGCAGGCGCCGGAGTTGCCGCCGCAGCGGTTGATCTCTTCCATGATGACCGAGGCCTCGGTCAGGCCCAGGCCGGAGCCGCCGTACTCCTGCGGGATCAGCGCGGCCATCCAGCCGGCCTTGGTGAGCGCGTCGACGAATTCCGCGGGGTAGCCGCGCGCCTCGTCGATCTTGCGGAAGTAGGCATCGGGAAACTGCGTGCACAGGTCGCGCACGGCGTCGCGGATGTCGGGGAAGTTCTTGTCGTTGGCGTTGTTCATTGTTTGCTGCTGCTCATCAGTCCCGGCGCGGGCCGCCGGCTTCCTTCTCCACGCGCTGCCAGATCTCGACCGCCATCGGATCGTCGATCTCCTCGAGGATGTGGCCCACGAGGCCGATGGCGCGCGCCATCACGCCGAAGCCGCGGATGATCTTCCACGGAAAGCCGAACTCGGCCGCGATCGCGCCGATGGCACCGGTCGCGTTGATCGGTAGCGATTTGCCCGACACGCGCTCGGCTTCCTCCTGCACCGCCTGCATCAGCGCGACATAGTGGCTCGACAAGCCGTTCTCCGCCGCGATCTGGAACAGCCGCGGCGTGCGCGGGTCGATGGGCTTGTGCAGCGGATGGCCCAGCCCCGGCACGATCTGCTTGCGCGCGCGATGATCGGCCACGATGTCCTTCGCCATGTCGGCGAGCGGGCGCGTGGGCTTCTCGCCGAAGGGAATTGCTTCGTAAAGCATCTTCGCCGCGCCCTCGGTGCTGCCGACGAACACCGTGCCCAGGCCGCAAAGACCCGCTGCCACAGCGGCTTGCAGCGCTTCGGGGGCGCCCGCATACGTGAGGCGCGCAGCCAGCGCGCTGGGTGTAATGCCGTGCTCCACCAGCGTGACGACGATGGCGTTGAAGGTGACGGATTCCTGCGGCGTCGGTATGCGGCCCGTGAGTTCCAGGAAGGCCATGTCGCCGAGGTTCAGGTGGCCGAGGATTTCCGAAGGCAGGTCGCGCCCGCGCACGGTGATCTTGTCCGGCGTGCTGTGGCCCAGCTCGGTGTGCAGGGATTTCTTGATCTTGGTCATGGCGCCGAATCTAGCCCTCCATCGCGCGAGGCGGCTGCGTGATTGCAAAACCCTCCCTTCGGCAAATGCGAATGCCGCCCGGCAGGGCCTTCTGTCACGCTGCGGCGATGGACTTCGAATCACTTTCGGCGATGCGCGAAGCGGCGCTCGACTACTTCGTTCGCAGCCGCGCCATCCAGCGGCGGCGCGAGCGTATGGAACAAGCTGATGCCGATGAGGCGCACGGTTGGCGCGCAATCGCCGAGCTCGGCTGGCCCGGCATGCTGGCTCCCGAATCGGCCGGCGGTCTCGCACTGGAGCTCGACGGCGCAGCGGAAATCCTGCGGGCCGCGGGCGAGCATGTGGCACCCGAGCCGCTGCTGGCCGTGGCAGGCCTCAGTGCGCTGCTGCTGGCGCGGCTCGGTACGCCGGGCGCGAACGCCTTGCTCGCCGAACTGATTACAGGCCGCAGCCTGCCCGCGCTGGCATGGCAGGAGAGCGCTGGCGACCTCAGCGCCGTGCCGCTGGCCTGCGGCTGCGAGCCGCGGCCCGGCCACATTGGCGGCGTGCTGCTGCAGGGCGAAAAGCTCATGGTGCTGCCCGGCGCGGCCGCCAGCGGCTGGCTGGTGTCGGCGCGCGGCGACGACGACGCGGTGCTGCTGTGGGTGCCGCGCGGCACCGAAGGCGTGACGGAGGCGCTGGTGCCGCTGGTCGATGGTGGCCAGGCCTCGAACCTGCGCTTCGAGCAGGTCGCCTTGCCGCCGGAGGCCGTGCTGGCCGAAGGGCCGGCTGCGCAGGACGCCTTGCGCCATGCACTCGCGGCCGGCCAGATCCTTCAATCCGCCGAACTGCTGGGTGCGGGGCAGGCCATGCTGGCGCAGACGCTGGCCTACCTGCGCACGCGCTCCCAGTTCGGCAAGCCCATCGGCAGCTTCCAGGCGTTGCAGCACCGTTGCGTCGACATGTTCATCCATCTCGAAGTGGCGCAGGCCACGCTGAACGAGGTGCTGGCGGTGGCAGGGCAGGGGTTGACGGTCGACCGGCTCGAAGCCGAGGCAAGCCGCGTCAATGCGCGCTGCACGGCCGCCGCGCTGCAGGCTTCGCGCACCTCGGTGCAGCTGCATGGCGCCATCGGCTACACGCAGGAGTGCGACCTGAGCCTGTTCTACAAGCGGGTGCTGTGCCTGTCGGCGTGGCTTGGGAATGTCAGTGCGCATCAGCGGCGGCATGCCGTGCTGGCTGGAGATGCCGAAGCGACCACGGGCGCGGCCACCTGGAAAGGCGAGTTCCCGCGCACGGCAGACTGGTCCACCATGCCCGAGGCCGAGTTCCGCCGCATGGTGCGCGCCTTCCTGCAGCAGCGCTATCCGCAGCAGCTGCGCTACCTCTCGCACCGCGCACGCTGGAGCGAGATGCGCGAGTGGTACCTCACGCTGTCGGCGCAGGGCTGGATCGCGCCCGCCTGGCCGCAGGCGCACGGCGGCATGGGCCTGCCCGCCGACAAGCTCATCGCGTGGATCGAGGAGCTGGAGCAGTACGGCGTGGCGCGCGCACCCGACCAGGGCATCGTGATGATCGGGCCGCTGCTCATCCAGCACGGCACGACCGAACAGCAGCAGCGCTTTCTGCCGCGCATCTTGAGCGGCGAGCATGTGTGGTGCCAGGGCTATTCGGAGCCCAACGCCGGCTCCGACCTCGCGGGCCTGCGCACCGAAGCCCTGCCCGCGCGCGATGCACAGGGCGATCACTTCGTGGTCAACGGCCAGAAGATCTGGACCACGCTCGCGCAGGATGCCAACCACATCTTCATGCTGGTGCGCACCGACAAGGAGGCGCGCAAGCAGGAGGGCATCAGCTTCCTGCTGTGCGACCTGCGCACACCGGGTATCACCGTCCGGCCGATCCGCACGCTGGCGGGCGAGCCCGAGTTCTGCGAAGTGTTCTTCGACAACGTGCGCGTGCCGGCCGAGAACCTCGTGGGCAAGCTGCACGGCGGCTGGACCATCGCGAAGGCGCTGCTGGGCTTCGAGCGCATCTTCCTCGGCAGCCCCAAGCAGTCGCAGTACGCGCTGGGTCAGCTCGCGCGGCTGGCGCAGGCGCGGCGCCTGTTCGCCGACCCGGTGTTCGCGCAGCGCTTCGCAGCGCTGCGGCTGGACGTGCTCGACCTGTCGGCGGCGTACACGGGCTTCGCGAACATCGTGCGTGCGGGCAAGCCGCTGCCGGCTTCGGTGTCGCTGCTGAAGATCTGGGCCAGCGAGACCTACCACCGCATCGGCGCGCTGCTGGTCGAAGCGGGCGACGAGCAGGGCGCCGTGGCCGGCGACCAGGTGCTCGACGGCCAGACCTTCAACGTGCTCGCGCCGCTCATCGGCTCCACGGCCGCAATGATCTACGGCGGCACCAACGAGATC
Source organism: Variovorax sp. Varisp36 (assembly GCF_047304235.1). Lineage (NCBI taxonomy): Bacteria > Pseudomonadati > Pseudomonadota > Betaproteobacteria > Burkholderiales > Comamonadaceae > Variovorax > Variovorax sp. Varisp36. The sequence goes on along the minus strand of NZ_JBGLYU010000019.1, from coordinate 36,573 downwards.
CAGCGCAACATCCTCGCGCGGCAAGTCCTCGACCTGCCGGCGTGAGCGACGCAGCCGCCAAAGCAATTCATAACAGGAGACAACGCTCATGACCTCGATCGACTTTTCGCGCCGGCAATGGGTGGCCGCGCTGGCGGGCAGCGCGGCGCTGGCCGCCGTGCCCCATCGCGCCTTCGCGCAGCAGTCCTTGCCGTCCCTCATCAAGCTCGTGGTCGGCTATTCCGCGGGCGGCCCGGTGGACGGCGCCGCACGCCTGCTCGCGCCCGCGCTGAGCCAGGCACTCGGGACGCAGGTCATCGTCGACAACCGGCCCGGCGCCAGCGGCTCGCTCGGCGGCGACGCGGTCGCGAAAGCACAGCCCGATGGCGCGACGCTGTTCTTCGGGGCGAGCCCGACCATCACCATCAACCCGAACGTGCAGCGCCACATGGCCTTCGATCCGATGAAGGACCTGACGCCCATCGCGCCGCTGGTGGACTACACCAACGTGCTCGTGGTCAACAACGAAGTCCCGGTGCACAGCGTGGCCGAGCTGCTGGCCTATGCGAAGGCACGGCCCGGCAAGGTGTTCTATGGCTCGGCGGGCGTGGGCGCGTCCAACCACCTGAGCGGCGCGCTGCTCGAGAAGATGACCGGCGTGCAGCTCACGCACGTGCCCTACAAAGGCAGTGCGCCCGCGCTCGCCGACGTGATGGCCGGCACCGTGACCATGATGTTCGACATCATCGCCACCTCGAAGCCCTTCATCCAGACCGGCAAGGTGCGCGCGCTGGCCGTCACCTCGCGCCAGCGCAACCGCATGCTGCCCGAGGTGCCGACGATGATCGAATCGGGCGTGCCGGGCTACGACGTGGGCGGCTGGTTCGGCCTGTACGGTCCGGCGCGCATGGACCCGGCGCTGGTCGCGCGCATGAACGCCGCCGTGCAGAAGATGCTCGCGCGCGAGGACATCGCGAGCCGGCTGCGCGAGCAGGGCTACGACGTGTGGTCCGGCGCGGCCGACCTGCTGGCGGCCAAGGGCAAGTCCGACCGCCAGCTCTGGGCGACCGCGTCCAAGGGCATCGAGGCGGAATAGCCGATGCGCCGCATCCACAGCCTGCTGGAAGAACGCGCGACAAGCACGCCCGATGCCGTCTTCCTCTTCGAGCCTGCGGGCACGACGACCTATGCCGCGCTGCAGGCGATGGTCGACGTTGCCGCGCAAGACCTGCTGGCCGCCGGTGTGCGGCCGACCGACCGCGTGGTGCTGGTGGCCGAGAACTGCGCGGCGCACATCGCGCTGCTCATGGCCTGCAGCCGCGTCGGTGCATGGTCGTGCGGTGTGAATGCGCGCATGTCGCCGGGCGAGATCGCTGCCATCGCCGAGCGCGCCGATGCCCGTGTCTGCTGCTTCACGGCCGCCGCCTCCGAAGCCGCTGAAAAGCATGCGCAGAGGGCCGGTGCAACGGCCGCGGCGCTCGGTGGCGTGATGCGCTCGGCCGTGCGTGCCGAAGCGCGCACCGAGCCCGATCCGGCATTGGCCGACACGGCCGCCATCATCTTCACTTCCGGTACCTCGGGCACGCCCAAGGGCGTGATGGTGTCGCACCGCGGGCTGCTGCACTTCGGCCGCGTGTCGGCCCAGGTGCGCGCCCTGGGCGAGCGCGACCGCGTCTATGCATTCCTGCCGATGACGCACATCTTCGGCATCGGCACGGTGTTGATGGCTGCGCTCACGGGCGGCGCAGCGCTGGTGCTGCGCGGCAGCTTCTCGCCGGCCGACGTGCTGCACGCGCTGGCGCACGAGCAGGTGTCGAACCTGCTCGGGCCGCCGACGATGTATGCGCGGCTGCTGGCGCACATCGAGGCGGAGGAGGCCACGCCGTGCTTTCCGCAACTGCGCTACGTCTACACCGGCTCCGCGCCGCTCGACCCGGCGCTCAAGCAGCGCGTGGAGCAGCTGTTCGGGCAGCCGCTGCACTATGGCTACGGGCTGTCGGAGTACGCGGGCTCGGTGTTTCTCACACGTACCGAGTCGCCGCGCGCTGACACCGCGGCGGGGTATGCGGTGGAGGGGGGCGAGGCCCGTATCGTGACCCTCGACGGCAACGACGCCGCACCCGGCGCCACCGGCGAGATCTGGCTGCGCGGGCCCGGCCTCATGCTCGGCTATTTCCGCGACACCGCCGCCACGGCGCAGGTGATGCGGCCCGGCGGCTGGTATGCCACCGGCGATCTCGGCCGCTTCGGCGAGGACGGCGCGCTGTTCGTGGTCGGGCGGCTGAAGGAAATGATCATCCGCTCGGGTTTCAACGTCTATCCGGCGGAGATCGAGGCCGTCGTCGGCCGCTTCGACGGCGTGCACCTGTGCGCGGTGGTCGGCGTGCCCGAGGCCGATGGCAACGAACAGGTCGTCGCTTTCGTCGAGCTAAAGGCCGGCGCGGTGCTCGATGAAGCGGCGCTGCGCGCGTACCTCGTCGAACACCTGTCGCCCTACAAGCGCCCGGCCCGCATCGAGGTGATCGATGCAATGCCCACCACCGCCAACGGCAAGCTGCTCAAGCGCGAACTTCAGGCGCGCTGCGGGCCGGCTGCGGGCTGATTTCAGCTGAAGATCGCGGTCCGGCCCTTCTGCGTGTCCATGTACTCGCGCACCCGGGCGATGCGGCCTTCGCGCAGCTCGAAGACGAAGCAATCGTCGTCGTCGCAGTGCCGGCCGCTGGCCAGCGTGGCCTGCATGCGTTGCGGATCGCGAAGGCCTGAAGTTAGGGGCCGGGCCCTGTGCCGGCGCCATCGTAGGCACGCTCCTACACCCGGGGGGGGAGGTGGGGCCGATACTTGTTATTCCCCCTCGTTTCAGGAAGTACCCGTGACCGTGCCGATGAACCCGACGCCCGTGGCCGCTGCGAAATGAAGTCCTCGCCGAGTGCGCGCAGCTGGATTGCCGCCGGTGTGCGCCACGAATTGCTCACGCGCGCGCTGCCCGCCCTGCGGCACGACATGGCGGCACCTGTCTCGGTGGTCCGCATGGCGCTGCTGATGCTCAAGCGGCAGGTCGGCGCAGCCACCATCGACGCCGCCGCCTGCGAAGAGCGCGTGGCGCTGATCGACAACCAGGTGTCCGAACTGGTCGAGGCCATCCGCTCCCTGCGCGACTGGGAGCTGGCCACCACGGATGACGGCATCACCCGCAGCGCGCTGGTGGCGCAGTGCGTGGCCCTGATGCGCTCTGCCTTCGACCTGCACGGCGTGACGCTCGATGCGGACGCCTCGCTGGACCCGCAGGAAGACGAGCATCGCTGGCCCGCCGCGGCTGCGCTGCGCTACCTGTTCCTCGGTGCGCTGGGCTACCTGCACGACGGCGCGGCCGAGGCCGGGGCGATCCGGGTCGAGGCGGACGGCGCCAACGCACTGCGCCTCACGGCCCTGCCGCGCGAACCCGGCGGCACGCATGCCGTGCTCGACGCGCACCGTGCGCCGCGTGCGCTGGCCATCGACGCCGTCGCATTGCAGAACCTGGCCGAAGACCTCGGCTACGCCGTGGCGTTGGAAGGCGACAGCGTGCGCCTCGTGCTCGCGACCGGCAACTGAGCCTTTGCGCGTTTGCGCGCCGCATGGCCGCGCCGCTGCGCGCGCAGGAAGGCCAGCAGCCGGCGCTCGGCCGCATGCAGCCCGCGCGAGGGCTTGGTGGTGCGGTGCGCGGCGATCTTCTCGAACAGCACACCCGTGGCCTCGTCGCCATCCGAGAGCGCGCTGCCCAACGCCAGCACCGCCGGATGCACGTAGGCCTTCTTGCAGACCGCCGGCGTGTTGCCCAACTGCCTGGCGACGGCAGCCAGGATGTCCTTGGCGCTGTAGCGGCTGCCGTCGGCAGCGACGCGGCCCGGTTCGCAGGCCAGCAAGGTGAGCTCCAGCGCCTGCACCGTGCCGTGCCAGGTGCGGAAGTCCTTGGCGGTGAAGCGCTCGCCCTGCGCGGCCTCGTCCAGGTAGTCGTTCACGTCGGTGGACGAGATGCCGCGCAGTTCGCCGTCCTCGTCCTCGTACTGGAACAGCGCCTGCCCCGGCAGCTGCTGGCATTGCCGCACCACCCGGGCCACGCGCGGATCGTCGAGCTTCGCCTCGTGCATCACGCCGCTCTTGCCCCGGAAGCGCAGCCGCAGCGCCTGGCCCTGCACGGCGGCGTGCCGGCTGCGCAACGTGGTGAGGCCGTAGGAGCGGTTGCTGTTCGCGTATTCCTCGTTGCCCACGCGCAGCAGCGTGGTGTCGAGCAGGCGCACCACCGCCGCGAGCACCTGGGTGCGGCCGGGCGCCTTGCGGCCTTTCGTCGACCGCAGGTCGCGCGCCACGCGGGCGCGGATGCGCGGCAGCGCGAGCGCGAAGGCTTCGAGGCGATCGAACTTGGTTTCGTCCTTCATCGAGCGCCAGTCGGCGTGGTAGCGGTACTGCTTGCGCCCGCGCGCGTCGATGCCTGTGGCCTGCAGATGGCCGTTGGGCAGCGGGCAGATCCACACCTGGGTGTAGGCGGGCGGGATGGCCAGCATGCGGATGCGCGCGATCTCGTCCACGTCGCGCAGCCACTGTCCATTGGCGTCGCGGTAGCGGAAACGCTCGCCGTGCTTCAGGCGGCGGATGCCGGGCATGCCGGGGTTCACGTAGACGAGGCCGTTGGCGATGGGCGTCGGCTTCGAAGGCGGCTTGGCAGGAGGGGAAGAGGCCGGCATGGGGTTTGCGTGGTGGCGCGACATCGCGCTTTTGCCAGCATCGACAATCGCCGGTTGTAGGACGCCGCAAGCGCCCTCGGTGCGGCAGGCGCGCTTGTGCGCCTGCGCCGCCTTCTTCTTCTTCTTTCCTCTTGAACGGGTTCCAGAATGACTTCTTCCAGGTCCACTCTTTTCACCGCCCGCTGGCTGGCGGTGCCTGCCGCAGCGCTGTTGTTCACGGCCTGCGCGTCCACCACTTCCACTCCGGCCGCCTCGGCCCCGGGCGCGCCCGTGAAGGTCAAGGTCTTCGTCGCCGCCATGTTCGAGATCGGCCAGAACACGGGCGACCGCGCCGGCGAGTTCCAACATTGGTACGAACGCTACTGGAAGGGCGCCAAGCCCATTGCGGTGCCCGGTGCGCTGCAGCCTGTGTACTGCAATGCCGATGGCGTGTGCGGCGCGGTGCTCGGCATGGGCAAGGTCAACTCGTCGTCGTCGATGCAGGCGATCCTGCTGAACCCGCAGTTCGACTTCTCGCAGAGCTACTACGTGATTTCCGGCGTGGCCGGCACGCCGCCTTCGCGCGGCACCATCGGCGAAGTGAGCTGGGCCACCTGGCTGGTCGACTACGATCTCGGCCACCGCTGGGCCCCCGAGGAGAACAAGCCCGGCGAGCCGACATTCATGCCGCGCAAGGGCTACGAGGAGTACCGCCGCTTCAAGCTCAACCCGGACCTCGTGAGCTGGGCCATGAGGCTCTCGGCCGACACGCCGCTCAAGGATTCGGACGGCGCGCGCAAGTACCGCCTGCGCTACCCCGACGCCGCGGCCCGCCGCGCGCCTTTCGTCGGCACCGGCACGCACATGACCGGCGACACCTTCTTCCATGGCCCCGGCATGTCGAAGCAGGCGCAATACATCGCCGGGCTCTACGGCGCCGACGACTACGTCATCACCGAAATGGAAGCCGCCGCCATCACCCTCGTGATCAAGCGCACGCACGGCACCGACCGCGTGATGAGCCTGCGCGGCGCGGTCAACTTCGACCAGGGCAGCCCGAAGGAAACCACGCTGCAGCACCTGGACCCGGCGCCGGGCGAAACGGCCGGCGGCTTTGCGGAGACGGTGGAGAACATCGAGCTGGTGGGCTCGCGCGTGGTCGATCACATCGTGACCAACTGGCCGAAGTGGCAGGGCGGCGTGCCGAAGCCCTGAGCGGGTTCAGGGCCGTGAAGGCTTCAGGTGCCATGTCACCGTGAAGTCGAACGGCGTCCAGCGGCTGACGGTGACGCCTGCCTGCCGCAGCCCGCGGCCGATCCAGGTGTTGCAGGTCTCGAAGAGGTGATAGCCGCCTTCGGCTTCGTAGAAGGCGTCGTCGTCGCCGTAGTGCGCGCCGGCAATGGGTGAGGCATGGCCCGAGGGCAGGGCGGCGCGCACGTAGCCGACCAGTTGTGCGTACTGTGCGTGCGAGAGCGGCAGGCTGTAGGCCCCGCGCGCCAGCTGTTCGCGCCGCAGGTAGCTCACATGCATCAGCGCGCGGTTGCCGCCCGACAGCGCCCCGAAGGCGCGCGCCGCCGTCAGGTCGCCCCAGGTGGGCGTGTTCAGGTAGAACTCGCGGTCGCCCCAGCCGATGGCGATGAATTCGGCATCGGGCGGCGGCGCCCTGAAGTCTTTCAGCGGAAACACCTGCAGCCAGTCGATGGTGGCCGAGCGGATCGGGAACACGTAGTCGGTGTGCACGCCGTTGCTCAGCACCCAGGCCTGTACGTCGCCCGGTGCATCGCCCGCAGGCCTCGCATTGGCGGGCCAGAACACCAGCGCGCAGGCCACGATCAGGTAGAGGCCTGTCAGCGCGACGAAGCCCAGCAGCGTGAAGGCGATGCGGCGCAGCCAGCGTTTCGCCATGGCGCCGTCAGAACAGCGACGCGGTGGTCGACGCGGGCTCCGGCGTTGCGCGGTGCGCGCCGGTCCCCGTGGGCGCGAGCGCCTCAGGGCTGCCCGCCTTCGCCAGCGCGCCCACGCGCACGCCCAGGAGGCGCAGCGGGCGCTCCAGCGGCACGCGCTTGAGGCACAGGCCGCCCGTGTGGCGGATGGTCTTCGCGTCGGACGTGAAGCGCTCGATGGTCTGGTCGCGCGTGGCGATCTTGAAATCGTCGTAGCGCAGCTTGATGCCGATGGTCTTGCCCACGTAACCCTTGCGCTGCAGATCTTCGGCCAGCTTCTCGCACAGGTGGGTGAAGATCGCGCCCAGCTCGGCGCGGTCGCGCACGGCGTGCAGGTCGCGGTCGAAAGTGGTCTCGCGGCTCATCGACACGGGTTCGCTCTCGGTCACCACCGGCCGGTTGTCGCGGCCCCAGGCCACCTCGTGCATCCACGCGCCCGTGGCCTTGCCGAAGGTGGCAACGAGCCAGTCGCGGTCGCGCGCCGCGAGCTGGCCCACGGTCTCGATGCCGAAGCGCTTGAGCTTCTCGTCGGCCTTCGGCCCGATGCCGTTCACCTTGCGGCAGGGGAGCGGCCAGATGCGCGTTTCGAGGTCGTGCTCGTAGACCACCGAGATGCCGTTGGGCTTGTTGAACTCGCTCGCCATCTTGGCGATGAGCTTGTTGGGCGCCACGCCGATGGAGCAGGTCAGGCCGGTGGCGTCGAAGATGGCGGTCTGGATCAGCCGCGCCAGCGAACGCCCGCCGTCGCGCTGGCCTCCGGGCACGTCGGTGAAGTCGATGTACACCTCGTCCACCCCGCGGTCTTCCATGAGCGGGGCGACCTCCAGGATGATGTCCTTGAAGGCGCGCGAATAGCGCCGGTACTCGTCGAAGTCCACCGGCAGGATGATGGCCTGCGGGCACAGCTTGGCGGCCTTCATGAGCCCCATCGCCGAGCCGATGCCGAACTGCCGCGCGGGATAGGTGGCGGTGGTGATCACGCCGCGGCCCGTGTAGTCCTTCAGCAGCGGAAAGGCCGCGACCGGAATGTCGGCCAGCGTGCCGCCCTCGGGCAGGTCGCGGATGGCCTCGTCCACGCGCCGCCTGCCGCCGCCGATCACCACCGGCAGGCCCTTGAGCTGCGGATAGCGCAGCAGCTCGACCGACGCGTAGAAGGCGTCCATGTCGAGGTGGGCGATGCGGCGCATCGCAGGGGATGTCGGGGGCTCGGAACTCACGTTGACGATTGTCTCGCGCTCCAGCGATGTTCGCCTGCCGGGCGACCGCGTGCAAGAATGCGGCCGATTGCGGATGGACCCTCCGATGGCATGGGAAAGGGAAATGGCATGGATGACGAAGTCGAAGGCTTGAGCATCGCGCTGACGCCGGTGCAGATGGCCGCGGTGCTGAACGGGCAGGACGTGCCCGAATCCGCGAGCTGGAGCAACCGGCTCTGGGGCACCGTGGGGCTGGTGGGCGGTGTCGTGGAACTGGTCGGCGCCGGCGTGCTCTGCGTCGCACCCGAACCCACGATGGTGACCAAGGCCGGCTGCGTGGTGCTGGGCGTGCACAGCTTCGACACCATGGCGACGTCGGGCCGCCAGATCTGGACCGGCACGCCGCAGCGCACGGCCACCGCCGTGACCGCCAGCTCGGCGGCCGAGGCGCTGGGCGCTTCGCGCGACACGGCCGATGGCATCGGGCTTGCGGTGGATGTGGCGGTGCCGCTGGTCGTGGCATCGGCGCTGGGAGCCGCACGCATCGTCGCCGTGATGCGCGGCGGCCGCATCCGGCTGGCCGAGCACGAGGCCGCAGCGGGATCGAGGCTGGGCGGCCACACCATGGCGCGGCATGTCGGGCAGACCGACGCCCAATTGCTGGCCAGGGTGCGAACCGCCACCCGGCCGGGTCCCAGGGCCGTGTCCACCTTTGGCGACCTTGCCACCGCGGAGCGCGCGATCACCGAGACGCTGCGTGTCAACGCCGCCGCGGTGCGCGCGTGGTCGCGCGGGGCGGCCGCGGGCAGCAAGTCGCCGGAGCTGGAGCACGTGCTGAGCTACGTGGTGGGGCGCGGCGTGCAGTTCGGCAGCACGGCCGTCAATGACCTCTCCGGCGTGCGGATCATCCTCAAGATGGAAAGCTACAACGGCAAGCCGTTCTACATCCTCACGGCCTATCCGATCTGAGCGCCGCGGCGCGGCGCAGCAGGCCTACAGGAAAGAAGGGGCTTCGCCCGTCGTCCACACGTCGGCGCCAAGCTCGCTTGCAAGACGGGCCACGAGCTTCGCGGTGCGCTCGCGCAGCGGGGCAATGCGGGCCTGCAGGCCGGCCCTGGGCAGCGCAACGGCCTGGCCGGGTTCTTCGGAATCGGGGTCGCTTTCGCGGATGTAGAGCGTGCCGTTGCGAGCCCAGACCTCCACCGCCCAGCCCTGGTCCTGGTCGTCGTAGATATTGCCCTCGTCGTGCCCGGCCACGGCGACGAGGAAGTGGTCCATGGAAGAGAAGGTGTCGTACCAGGGGAAGGACAGGTGCACGTCCGCCTCCTCGTTGTCGAGCCGCAGGTCCATCCAGAAATACTGGCGCACCTGGTGGAGTTTCAATGCGTGCTGCCGGGCCAGCGCGGCCACCTGGCCGTAGTACGCGGCAAGCTCCGCCTCGTGCCCGATGGCCTCCGAGGTGCGCACCCGCAAGCGCTCGGCACGCTGGAATTCCGGCAATGCGAGCGGCTCGGGCCGCTGGTACGGCGCAGCGTGGAACGCGTCCCACAAATGAAATGCGATCTCGGGCTCCAGCGAGTTGATCGGCTTGGCATCGGCGAACCAGGGTTCCACTTGCGCGCTCCTCTGAATGGTCGAGCGGACGATGTTAGCCCGCGTCGAAGGTCGTGTGCCGCGCGTTGTGCGGCACACCGCGAGTGCTATCTCTCCTCGGGTGGCGCGGTGCTGTCGCCGGCGTCGGGCGGTGCCATCTCGCGCATCAGGCGGTCCACTGCTTCGTCGTTCATCGGCTCGGCAGGCGCGAGCGCGGTGGGCGAGGTGCGCAGCCAGCGCGTGGTGGCCGGCAGCGCCATCACCAGCGCGGTCACGGTGGCCAGCACCGCCAGGTAGGGCGCCAGCGCCCGTGCCACCGCGGCCACTGGCGGGCGCGGCGCAGCCTGCCCACGCGCCAGCACCAGCGCATAGCCGAAAGGCGGCAGCAGGAAGCCGGCCTGCAGCACCAGCAGGGTGAGCGTGGCGATCCACGCCGCGTCGTCGAGCTGCGCGAGCACCGGCGGCATCACGATGGGCACGATCAGGAAGATCAGCTCGAAGGCGTCGAGCACGAAGGCGCATGCCAGCAGCACGGCAAGCACCACCAGGAGTCCGACCATGGGATGCCCCTGAAGCGCCAGCATGAGCCGCGCGATCAGCCCGTCGGTGCCGAAGCCGCGCAGCAGCAGCGAGAAGCTGGTGGCCGCCGCCAGCAGCGCATACAGCGCGCCGGTGAGCGCCATGGCGTCGTCGAGCACCTGCCACAGCACCGGTCGCGTGAGCTGGCGCGACACCACCCCCCAGCCGAGCAGCAGCACGCAGGCGGCGGCCGCGCCCTCGACCGCGCGCACCTTGCCCAGCGTGACCAGCACGAGCAGCGCGCCGATCAGCAGGGGCACGAGCAGCAGCGTCCAGCCTTCGCGCCAATCCATCGGCTCGCGCGGCGCCGCGGGCCGGGGCTTGCGCCGTGCGCCGAACCACGCGACCGCAAGCCAGCCGAGCAGCAACGCCGCCGCCGGCACCAGCGCCGCCTGCAGGATGTCCTGCGTGTTGACGATGCGGTTGGCTGCGCCGGCGGCAGCCGTGGGCAGCGCCAGCGCGCGCGCCATGTTCACGCCCTCGGTGTGGGCGCGCAGCATCGCGTCGCCGAGCAGCAGCAACACCAGCGAGGGCGGCACGATCACGCCCAGCGTGCTGGTCACGGCCACGAGCGCGGTGCGCCGTGCCGCGGGCAGGCCTTCGCGTGCCCAGCCCTTGCCGGCGGTGCGCGCGAGCATCAGCAGGCTGGCGCCGACCGAGCCGTTCATCGGCGCGAGCATCAGGCCCAGCACCATGCCGGCCAGCTCGGGTGCCGCGCGTGGCGCGACGAAGGCCAGCGCCTTGCGCAGGCCGTTGTACAGATGCTCGGCCAGCGCCAGCCGGTTGAGCAGTGCTCCCACCAGCGCATAGAGCGCCAGCGCCTGCAGCAGATCGTGCTCCAGCAGGCCGACGATGCGCCACGGCAGGTTCTGCAGCAACGCGACATCGAACGCGCCCAACGCCAGCCCGGCCGCTGCGCCCAGCGTGCACACGCCGAGCAGCACGGCATAGGTCGGCCAGCCGGTGGTCATCATCAGCGCCAGGGCCAGCGCGAGCAGGGCGAGTCCGAGCCAGGCCATCTATTGCCCGGGCAGTCGACGTTCGTGCCAGAGGTCGAGCACGCTTTGCACCGTCAGCAGCACCGCGAGCAGCAGCAGCGCCACCTTGATCATGAAATAGCCGGGGTTGAAGGTGTCGGGGAACAGTTCGAACGCGGCCACCGCGCGCAGCACCGGCACGGTGCCCGTCGCGATCAGGAACAGTGCCCACGGCAGCACGCACAGCGCCGCGCCGATGCGGCGCAGCCGCGCATAGCGCCCGGCGGTGTCGGCGGCCAGGTCGGGCCGCGCCACCAGATGCGCGCCGCGGCGCCCGGCATGCCGCAGCGCCACGGCCACGTACAGCGCGAACAGCCACTGCGCGAGGTCGTTGGCCTGCGTCGGTCCGTTGCCCGAGCCGGCAAGGTCGCGCAGCGGCCATTGCGCGAACAGCAGCAGCGCGATGGCGATGGCGAAGGGCATCGCCGCGCGGTCGACCCAGTCGAGCCCGCGCGGCACCGGTGGCGCGGGGCGGGTCTCTGGTGTTTCGGCCGGTGGCGTCATGCGTGGCGATCCTGTTCCCCGAACCTGACTTCCACCTGTGGGCGCCGCGGGTCATGGCTTGCGTGGTGGAGCATGCCGGTGCCATCATCCGCGCCATGCAAACCGTCGCCTCCATCCTCTGGCGCAGGCTCGATGTACCCGGCCACGACGCCTGCCGCCTCGAACGCAATGCTTCGGCCTGGCAACTCGATGGTGCGGCCGTGTTCCGGCTGGAAGACGGCCGCAACGGCCAGCTGCACTACCGCGTGCGATGCGACCTGCACTGGCACACCCAATGGGGCACGGTGCGCGGCTGGCTCGGTGATTCGGCCGTCGACCTGTCGATCGCCCGCGATGCGCGCGGCCACTGGAAGCTCAACGACGAGGCGGTGCCCGACCTGTCGCACTGCGTCGACCTCGACCTGGGCTTCACGCCCGCCACCAACCTGCTGCAACTGCGCCGGCTCAACCTGGCGAAGGGCGAGGGCGCCGATGCGCCGGCGGCCTGGGTCGACCTCGACGGCGGCGGCGTGCTGAGCGAGCTGATGCAGCGCTACGAGCGGCGCAGCGACACCGAATATGCCTACGAGGCGAAGCGCTTCGACTATGCGGCGACGCTGGGCGTGACGCAAGACAGCTTCGTGCGCGACTATCCGCGGCTCTGGGTCGCCGAAAAGTAATGCCGGAGCGCGAGTCGCGGTTCGCCTGCTCGTCGTCAGCTGGCGAAGCGCCTGCGGTATTCCACGAGGCTCACGCCCAGGCGGCGGCCGAACGCGCGCCTGAAGCCGTCCACGTTCGCATAGCCCACCGCATCGGCCAGCCGCTTGGCCGGCAGGTCTGACTCCTCGGCCAGGCGGCGGGCGGCGTCGATCCTCGCATTCTCGACAAACTCCGCCGGCGTGGTTCCGGTTTCGCCGCGGAAGATGCGCGCGAAGTTCCGCTCGCTCATGCCGGCGCGCAAGGCGAGGGCCGGCACGGACAGGTCGTCCTTGAGGTTCGCGAGCACGTGGTCCTGCACCTCGCGCATGCTGGAGCGCTCCGAGGTCTGTGCCGCCAGGTGGGCGCTGAACTGGCTCTGGCCGCCGGGCCGCTTGAGGAACATCACCAGCTGGCGCGCCACGCTCAGCGCGAGGTCGCGGCCATGGTCTTCCTCCACCATGGCCAGCGCGAGGTCCATGCCGGCCGTGACCCCGGCGGAGGTGAAGAGCTGGCCGTCCCTCACGTAGATCGCGTCCGCCTCGACGCTCGCTAGCGGGTAGTCCGACGCGAGGCGGCCAGCGAGCTTCCAGTGGGTTGCCACGCGCTTGCCGTCGAGCAGGCCGCTGGCGGCCAGCACGAAGGCGCCGCTGCACACCGAGCCATAACGCCGCACGGTGCGGGCCTGACGCCTGAGCCAATCCTGCAGTTGCATGTCGGTCGCCATGTCTTTCACGCGGGGGCTGCCCGCAACGAGCAGGGTGTCGATGGCGCCGCAATGCGTGGCCACCGTGGAATCGACACCCAGCCGCAATCCGCCGCTGCTCTTGAGCATGCCTTCCCCGGTGCCGATCACCTGGACCTGGTAGGCGCGCGGTTTGCCGAGCTGCTGCGATGCCTCGGCGAAGACGTCGGCGGGCCCGGCCACGTCGAGCAGCTGGAAACGGGGGAAAGCGAGGATGGCGACGCGCATGGCAGACAAGGCCCCGGGATTGGCGGAAAACGCCGTGAGTTGGCAAAAACGACGGTGGGAGTCTGGCGGAAAATACAAACTAATGCAAATCCAGACAAGGGCATCCGACATGCAAAACCAAGCTCTGAATCCTTCTTCACCGGCCATTGCGTCGATCGCGCCTCGCGCGCAAGCCTCCGTGCGCAATCTCCCGGTCAACCTGTTCGCCTCGGTGATGGGCCTTACCGGACTGGCCCTCGCATGGCGGCTCGCGCACGACAGCCTGGGTGCGCCGGCCATCGTCGGCGAGGCCGTCGGGGCGTTCGCGCTGGGCGTCTTCGTGCTCATCTCGATGGGCTACCTGGCAAAGCTCGTGAGGCACCCGCAGGCGGTGCACGCGGAATTCCATCACCCCGTGGCGGGCAACTTCTTCGGCACCATCGCGATTTCCATCCTGCTGCTGTCGGCCGTCGTGGCGCCGTACAGCGCGCCCCTGGCGCACCTCGCGTGGACCGTGGGGCTGCTCGCGACCCTGGTACTGAGCTTCGTCGGCCTGTCGAGGCTGCTGAAGGGGCAGGTGGATGCCTCGCTCGCCGTGCCGGCCTGGATCATCCCGGGCGTGGCCACGCTCGACATTCCCGTCACCGGCGCGCACATGCCGATGGCATGGGCGCCCGAACTCAATCTGGCCGCCGGCGCGGTCGGCGCGGTGCTGGCGCTCGTGCTCTTCACGATGATCATCGGCCGGCTGGTGCATCGCGACCCGCTCGCTCCCGCCATGGAGCCGTCGCTGATGATCCTGGTGGCGCCCTTTGCGGTGGGCTTTCTCGCGTACACCAACATCGTCGGCGAGATCGACCGCTTTGCCTCGCTGCTCTTCTACTTCGGCCTTTTCATGTTCGCGGTGGTCGCGCCGAAGGTGTTCCGCCGCGGCGCCACGTTCTCGCCGAGCTGGTGGGCGATCGGCTTCCCGTTGGCCGCGCTCGCCAATGCCGCGCTGAAGTACGCCGGGTCGCGCGCGAGCGAGCCGCTCTGGGTGATTGCCATGGCGCTGCTGGTCGCGCTCAACCTGGCGCTGGCGGTTCTCACGGTGAAGACCGTGCGGATTGCGCTCAACGGGAAGCTGTTCGCCTGAGCCTCAGACATGGGCGTTCGCCCCGCGCGCAACGACCATCCAGCAGGCCGCAGTCAGGCGGACCTCATCGCCGTGCACGTAGGGCTCGAAGGCGGCGCGCACCGTGTCGATGACCTGCACGCGCGTGCGCTCGTCAGCCTGCTGAAGGGCAAGGCCGACGGGACCGAGCCGGCTCAGGTAGCCGGGCAGCGCCGTCCCGGGCATCGTGCAGGGCACGTCGATGGGCTGGATGTCGATGCCGGCCCAGCCGCTCTCTTCGAGGATCGCATGGACCCGCTGCCTGTCCGCGAAGGCGAACTGGCCTGGCGCGTCCGGCCGGCGGGCAGGGAGGTTCGGCAGCAGTGGTGCGGCGGCGCGCTCCGCGGTCGTCATGAACGGGTTCTCCGCCGCACTGCGCCAGGCGATGAACCGCAGTTCGGCGCCTTCTCTCGCGGCCCGCAGCAGGTTCGCGAAGGCCTGCACGGGCTCGTCGAAGAACATGACGCCGAAACGCGACATGATGCGGTCGAAGCTCGCGGGCTCCAACGCGTGGGTCTGCGCATTGGCGCAGACGAAGCGTGCCGGCGTGCCTTCGCGTTCGGCGCGGATCCGGGCGGCGGCGATCATCGGCTCCGAGATGTCGATGCCGACACAGCCGCCTTCGCTGCCCTGCCGCCGCGCGACGGCGAGCGTGGTGCTGCCCGTGCCGCAGCCAACGTCGAGCACACGGCTCGCGGGGTTGGTGGACACTGCTTCGACGAGCAGGTCTTCGAACGGCTGGAACAGGTGATCGAGCGTGGCCTGCGCGTCGACCCAGGCGCGCCCGGCCAGGCCGTTCCAGAGCCTGGCCTGTTCGTCGCCGGGCTGTTGTGTGGCTTCCATGGTCGTTTCCTTGTGCTTGCCTTCGGGAGGCGGAAACCGCACTATGCAAGTTCAAGTCGACTTGAGGTCAAGAGGGTGATGAAGCATCTGGATATCGGCGAGGTCGCGCAACGCTCCGGCGTGCCCGCCTCCACGCTGCGCTACTACGACGAAAAAGGCCTCGTCGCCTCCACGGGCAGGCAAGGCCTGCGCCGCCTGTTCGATCCCGGCGTGCTGGAGCGGCTCGCGCTGATCGCGCTGGGGCGTGCCGCCGGCTTTTCGCTGGACGAGATCGCGCGCATGTTCGGGCCCGACGGGCAGCCGCGCATCGACCGGGTGATGCTCACGGCCAAGGCGGACGAACTCGACCGCACGATCCGCAGCCTGAGCGCCATGCGCGACGGCCTGCGGCACGCCGCTGTGTGCCGCGCGCCCAGCCACATGGAATGCCCGACCTTTCGCCGCATCCTCGAGGCTGCGGCGTCCGGGGCCATCGGCGGGCGAAGGAAGAAGGCCCCGAAGTAATCAGGCCGCGTTCGCCATCAACGACAGGTCGCGCGCCGCCTGCAGCATCAGCTCGCGCGCGCGGTCCAGCGACGGGATCGCATGGCGGTCGATGCGCCGGATGTACGGCGTGGTGAGCACCGCCAGCGCATGCCCGTGCGGGCCGAAGATGGGGCACGAGATGTCGATCACGCCGAAGTACTGCAGGCTCTCGCGCTGCCGGTAGCCCGTGGCGCGCACGGCCTCGAGCATGTGCTCCAGCTCGTCGGGCGGGATCTGCACCTCGCCGTCGAGCGCCACGTGCTCGGCCACCATCTGTCGGCGCCGCTCGTCCGATTCGCAGGCCAGCAGCACCTGGCCCGAGCCGGTGTCGAGCAGGTTCACGCGCGTGCCGGGCCGCACCGTCATGCTGCTCGCCGCCGGGCTGTTGACCTGCGCCACGATCTGGACGTTGCCCCGGTCGTACACGCCGAGGTGGCAGGACTGCTCGGCTTCCTTCACGTAGCGGTCCATCACCGGCAGCGCCTGCGTGACCAGCCGGTGGTTCGGCGGGTAGCGGTGCGCCAGGTCGAACATCTTCAGGCTCAGGCTGTAGCGGTCGCCGGCGAGCGAGCGCAGCACGTACTGGCGCGCCACCAGCCGTTCGAGCATGCGGTAGATCTCGCTCGGGCCACGGTCCAGCGCTTTCACGATCTCGCCGCGCGTCAGGCCCTCGGGTTGGTCCGCCAGCAGTTCGAGGATGTCCAGGCCCTTGTCGAGCGCGGGTGCGCGGTAGCGGTCCTGGTCTTCGGTCGGCTTGCTCAAGATGTCTGGATGGATAGATTTGTTCACGTATGAATTTCAACAGCAGACCCATCTTTTTGCAAGTTTGGTTCTACGGGTAAGCACTCATCAAGTGGGCTTGACGTCAAAAGTTCGTCTGTAAATACTATGTTCACAAATGGACTAAGAGGCAAGACCTTCGGCAGGACTCCCGCTGCCCGCGACCCACATGATTCAGCGCATCGACTCGCATCAGCATTTCTGGCGGCCCGCGCGCGGCGACTACGCGTGGCTGCGTGCGGACGTGCCCGCCCTGGCGCCGCTGGTGCGCGACTTCCTGCCCGAGCATCTCGTGCCGCTGCTGCAAGCACATGGCATCGGGCGGACCGTGCTGGTGCAGGCGGCCGACTCGGAAGCCGAAACGGATTTCATGCTCGAACTGGCTGCTGCGCACGACGTGGTTGGCGGCGTGGTCGGCTGGGTCGACCTGAGCCGGGCCGAGTCCGTCGCCTCGCTGGAGCGAATGGCGGCGCAACCCAAGTTCAAGGGCGTGCGGCCGATGCTGCAAGACCTGCCCCAAGACGACTGGATCGCGCACGCGCCGCACCCCGACGTGCTGCGGGCCATGGTGCGCCTGGGGCTGCGCTTCGATGCGCTCGTGACGCCGCGGCACTTGGCGCCGCTGCTGCAGTTCCTGCGCGAATGGCCGCAACTGCCGGTGGTGATCGACCATGCGGCCAAGCCGCCCGTGGGCAGCGCCGATGGCGAAGCCGTCGCTGCGTGGCGCCGTCAAATGCGCGAGATCGCGGCGCTGCCGCAGGTCTGCTGCAAGTTCTCGGGCCTCTGGACCGAGGCGCCGCCCTCCATGCACCGCGATGCGGATGTCGTCACCTACGCCGTGCGGCCGCTGTGGGAGCACCTGCTCGAATGCTTCGGCCCCGATCGCCTCATGTGGGGCAGCGACTGGCCAGTGCTCACGCTGGCCGGCGACTACGCGGGCTGGATCGCCCTCAGCGAGGCCTGCATCGGCGGCCTCGCGACCGGCGAGCAGGCCCACGTGTGGCACGGTACCGCACAGCGCTTCTACAACCTGCCATTGCATCGGGAAATCCCATGACGCAACCCATCGTCGTCCTGCGCGACCTGAGCAAGTCCTTCGCCGGCGTGCGCGCGCTCGACAAGGCGCAGTTCGACCTGCTGCCCGGCGAGGTGCATGCACTCATGGGCGAGAACGGCGCGGGCAAGTCCACGCTGATGAAGGTGCTGGCGGGCGTCTACCGCAAGGACTCGGGCGAGGTACTGCTCGACGGCCAGCCCGTGGACATCTCGAGCCCGCGCGCGGCCCAGGCGCTGGGCATCGGCATCATCCATCAGGAGCTCAACCTGATGAACCACCTGAGCGCCGCGCAGAACATCTTCATCGGCCGCGAGCCGCGGGGGCGCCTGGGCCTCTTCATCGACGAGGAAGCGATGTGCGCCGAGACGCAGCGCATCTTCGAGCGCATGAACCTGCGCCTGGACCCGCGCACGCCCGTCGGCGAGCTCACCGTGGCCAGGCAGCAGATGGTGGAGATCGCCAAGGCGCTGTCCTTCGACTCGCGCGTGCTCATCATGGACGAGCCCACCGCCGCGCTGAACAACCAGGAGGTGGCCGACCTGTTCCGCATCATCGGCCAGCTCAAATCCCAGGGCGTGGCCATCGTCTACATCTCGCACAAGATGGACGAGCTCAAGCGCATCGCCGACCGGGTGACCGTGATGCGCGACGGCCAGTACATCGCCACCGTGCCGATGGCGGCAACGCCGATGGACTCGCTCATCGCGATGATGGTGGGCCGCCAGCTCACCGAGGTGGAGAACGACTTTCCCGACACCACGGGCAACGAGATCGTGCTCGAGGCGCGCGGCATCACGCGCGGCCCGATGGTGCGCAACGCGAGCTTCGTGCTGCGCCGCGGCGAGATCCTCGGCTTCGCGGGCCTCATGGGCGCGGGCCGCACCGAACTCGCGCGCGCCGTGTTCGGCGCCGACCGCATCGACGCGGGCGAGGTGTTCGTGCACGGCAGGAAGGTGCACATCAAATCGCCCGAAGACGCGGTGGCCTGCGGCATCGGCTACCTGTCGGAAGACCGCAAGCATTTCGGGCTGGCCACCGGCATGGACGTCGAGACCAACATCGCGCTGCCGAGCATGAAGAAGTTCTTGTCGATGGGCCTGTTCATCGACCAGCGCGCCATCGAGGCGGCCGGCGAGCGCTACGTGAAGCAGCTCAGCATCAAGACCCCCTCGGTGCGCCAGCAGGTACGGCTGCTGTCGGGCGGCAACCAGCAGAAGATCGTGATTGCCAAGTGGCTGCTGCGCGACTGCAGCGTGCTGTTCTTCGACGAGCCCACGCGCGGCATCGACGTGGGCGCCAAGGCCGAGATCTACCGCCTGCTCAACGAACTGGCCGCGCAGGGCAAGGCCATCGTGATCATCTCTTCGGAGCTGCCCGAGATCCTGCGCGTGAGCCACCGCGTGCTCGTGATGTGCGAAGGCCGCATCACCGGCGAACTCGGGGGGCGCGAAGCCTCGCAGGAAAAGATCATGCAGCTCGCCACCCGGCGCGAAGCTGCCGCCACCGCATGACGACTGGAGACAACCCCTTGACGACCCCCACCGCCACCACCGCCGCGACGACCACCGATGCACCGGGCTTCTCGCTGAAGGCGCGGCTCTTTCGGCCCGCCACGCGCCAGAAGCTGCTGGCCTTTGCCAGCCTCATTGCGCTGATGGTGTTCTTCAGCTTCGCGTCGCCGCAGTTCCTGCAGACCGACAACCTCGTGAGCATCCTGCAGTCGACCGCCGTGAACGGCGTGCTCGCCATCGCCTGCACCTTCGTCATCATCGCCGCGGGCATCGACCTCTCGGTGGGCACGCTGATGACCTTCTGCGCCGTCATGGCCGGCGTGGTGCTCACCTACATGGGCATGCCGCTCGCGCTCGGCATCGCGGCCGCGATCTTCTTCGGTGCGCTGGCCGGCTTCGTCTCGGGTGTGCTGATCGCCAAGCTCAAGATCCCGCCCTTCATCGCGACGCTGGGCATGATGATGCTGCTCAAGGGCCTGTCGCTCGTGATCTCGGGCACCAAGCCGATCTACTTCAACGACACGCCGGACTTCCCGGCGATCTCGCAGGATTCGCTCATCGGCTACTTCATTCCGTCGCTGCCGATCCCGAATGCGGTGCTGATCCTGTTCCTGATAGCGATGGCCGCGAGCCTCGTGCTCAACAAGACCATCCTCGGGCGCTACACCTTCGCGCTCGGCAGCAACGAGGAGGCGGTGCGCCTGTCGGGCGTGAACACCGACTTCTGGAAGATCGTGGTGTACACGGTGAGTGGCGGCATCTGCGGCATCGCGGGCCTGCTGATCGCCTCGCGGCTGAACTCCGCACAGCCCGCGCTCGGGCAGGGCTACGAACTCGATGCGATTGCGGCCGTGGTCATCGGCGGCACCTCGCTCAGCGGCGGCACCGGCACCATCGTCGGCACGATCATCGGCGCCTTCATCATGAGCGTATTGACCAACGGCCTGCGCATTCTCTCGGTCGCGCAGGAATGGCAGACGGTGGTCACGGGCGTGATCATCATCCTGGCCGTGTACGCGGACATCCTGCGCCGCCGCGGCAGCGGCAAGCAGTGAACCACCCGGATTTCCACAACCACAGGAGACTTCGCATGATCCAGAGAAGAGCAGTCGCAACCACGCTCGGTGCAGCCCTCATCGGCCTGTCGGGATTCGCACAGGCACAGCAGGCGCAGGAGATCTACATCCCGCTCGTGTCCAAGGGCTTTCAGCACCAGTTCTGGCAGGCCGTGAAGTCGGGCGCCGAGCAGGCTGCCAAAGACCTGAAGGTGAAAGTGAGCTTCGAGGGCCCCGAGACCGAGGCCATGGTCGACAAGCAGATCGACATGCTCTCGGCCGCGCTCGCCAAGAAGCCGCAGGCCATCGGCTTCGCCGCGCTCGACAGCCAGGCCGCGATTCCGCTGCTGAAGAAGGCGCAGGCCGCGAAGATCCCGGTGGTGGCGTTCGACTCGGGCGTGGACAGCGACATTCCCGTGACTACCACCACCACCGACAACAAGGCCGCCGCCGCGCTCGCCGCCGACAAGATGGCCGAGCTCATCGGCAAGAGCGGCGAAGTCGCGCTGGTGGTGCACGACCAGACCAGCCGCACCGGCGTCGACCGGCGCGACGGCTTCGTCAACCGCATCAAGTCGACCTACCCGAACATCAAGATCGTGAGCGTGCAGTACGGCGGCGGCGACCAGTTGAAGTCGACCGAGATCACCAAGTCGATCCTGCAGGCCTCGCCCAACCTCAAGGGCATCTTCGGCGCCAACGAAGGCTCCGCCATCGGCGTGGTCAACGGCGTGAAGGAGATGAAGCGCAACGGCAAGGTCGTGATCATCGGCTACGACTCAGGCAAGCAGCAGAAGAACGCGATCATGGAGGGCAGCATGGCCGGTGCCATCACGCAGAACCCCGTGGGCATGGGCTACAAGACGGTCGAGATGGCGGTGAAGGCCATCAAGGGCGAGAAGCTGCCGAAGGTGGTCGACACGGGCTTCTACTGGTACGACAAGACCAACATCGCCGACCCCAAGATCGCCTCGGTGCTGTACGACTGATCGCCTGCCCGCGAAGACCCCATGACCATTGTTCGCTCCATGCGCGTGCTTGACGTGCGCTTTCCGACCTCGCAGCATCTGGACGGCTCCGATGCGATGAACCCCGACCCGGACTACTCCGCGGCGTATGTCGTGCTCGAAACCGACCAGCCGGGGCTCGAGGGCCACGGGCTCACCTTCACCATCGGCCGCGGCAACGAGATCTGCTGCGCGGCCATCGAGGCGATGCGCCATCTGGTGGTGGGGCTGGACCTGGCATGGGTGGCGGAGGACATGGGGCGCTTCTGGCGGCACGTTACTTCCGACAGCCAGCTGCGATGGATCGGTCCCGACAAGGGCGCGATCCACCTGGCGACCGGCGCCGTGGTCAACGCGATGTGGGACCTGTGGGCCAAGTCCGAAGACAAGCCCGTGTGGCAGCTCGTGGCCGACATGAGCCCCGAGGAACTGGTGCGCTGCATCGACTTTCGCTACATCACCGACTGCATCGGGCCCGATGAAGCACTGGCGCTGCTGCGCGAGGCCGCCGCTGGCAAGGCCGAACGCGTCGCCACGCTGCAGGCCGAGGGCTACCCCTGCTACACCACCTCGGCCGGCTGGCTCGGCTACTCCGACGAGAAGCTGCGGCACCTGGCGCAGGAGGCGGTCGACGCGGGCTTCAACCACATCAAGCTCAAGGTGGGCCGCGACCTGCAGGACGACATCCGCCGCCTGCGCGTGGCGCGCGAAGTGCTCGGGCCCGAGCGGCACCTGATGATCGACGCCAACCAGGTCTGGGAGGTCGGCCAGGCCATCGACTGGGTGCGGCAGCTGGCGTTTGCCAAGCCGTGGTTCATCGAGGAGCCCACCAGCCCCGACGACGTGGAGGGCCATCGCAAGATCCGCGAGGGCGTCGCGCCGGTGAAGGTGGCCACGGGCGAGATGTGCCAGAACCGCATCATGTTCAAGCAGTTCATCATGCGCGGCGGCATCGACGTGGTGCAGATCGACGCGTGCCGGCTCGGCGGCGTGAACGAGATCCTCGCGGTGATGCTGATGGCCGCGAAGTACAAGCTGCCGGTGTGTCCGCACGCCGGCGGCGTGGGGCTGTGCGAGTACGTGCAGCACCTGTCGATGATCGATTACCTCTGCATCTCGGGCACGCGCGAAGGCCGCGTGGTCGAGTATGTGGATCATTTGCACGAGCACTTCGTCGAGCCCTGCGAGATCCGCAACGCGGCGTACATGCCGCCGAAGGGTGCGGGCTTCTCGATCACGATGAAGCCGCAGTCGCTCGACCAATACCGTTTTCGCGGATAGAGAAAGGCACCGCGCAACATGGACCTGAATCTGAAAGACAAGGTGGTGATCGTCACCGGCGGCGGCAGCGGCATCGGTGCAGCCGTTTCGATGACGCTGGCGCAAGAGGGCGCGGTGCCGGTGATCTGCGGGAAGAATCGGCTCGACGCACCGTTCGAGGAGGCGCTGCGCGCCCTGCAGCCGCGCGCGCGCTTCTTCCAGTTCGAGCTGATGGAAGAGGCCGCCTGTGCCAAGGCCATTGCCGACACCGCCGCGGAGTTCGGCCGCATCGACGGCCTGGTCAACAACGCGGGCGTGAACGACAGCGTGGGACTGGAGGCGGGGCGCGAAGCCTTCGTCGGTTCGCTCGAACGCAACCTCGTTCACTGCTACGTGATGGCGCACTATTGCCTGCCGCACCTGAAGGCGAGCCGCGGCGCGATCGTCAACATCTCGTCGAAGACGGCCGTGACGGGGCAGGGCAACACGAGCGGCTACACCGCGGCCAAGGGCGCGCAGCTGTCGCTCACGCGCGAGTGGGCTGCATCGCTGTTGGAAGACGGGGTTCGCGTGAATGCGGTGATTCCGGCCGAGGTGATGACGCCGCTGTATCAACGGTGGATTTCCGCATTCGACGAACCCGACCGAAAGCTCGCCGAGATCACCGACAAGATTCCGCTCGGCCGCCGCATGACCACGCCGCAGGAGATTGCAGACAACGTCGTGTTCCTGCTGTCGGAGCGGGCCTCGCACACCACCGGGCAATGGGTGTTCGTGGACGGCGGGTATACGCACCTGGACCGGGCATTGACCTGATCTATTTCCTGATTTGACCGGAGCGACCCATGCGCCACTTTCTGGCTCTCGATTTGAAAGACGATCCTGCATTGATCGCCGAATACGAGGCTTATCACCGCGACATCTGGCCCGAGGTGCGAGCGCATCTGCATGCGCACGGTGTAACGGGCATGGAGATCTACCGGCTCGGCACGCGAATGGTGATGTGGATGGAAACTGACGATGCGCGCTACGACGCCCGGGCCATGGCGCTTGCAACGCAGAACAATCCAAAGATTCGGGAATGGGAAGAACTGATGTGGAGGTTTCAGGCACCCACGCCCTGGACACCTGAAGGAGAGAAGTGGACGGAGATGGCCAGGATCTTCTCGCTGTAATCAAAAGATTCAAGTTTTGATTCCGAGGAACTTAATAATCTTTCCCGCCGCTTACATTTGGTCGGCACAATGCCGCCATGCCAAATATCGCGTCCATCCTTAAATCCGAAATCTCCCGCGTCGCCCGCAAGGAAGTCCGCGCGGAAATCGAAACCCTCAAGAAGGCATCCGTCCATCACCGGTCCGCCATCGCCGCGCTGCGCCGGCAAGTGGTTGCGCTGGAAAAGGAGCTGCGCAACGTAGCCAAGGGCACCGCCCGTGGTGCACGTGCAAGCGAGCCCGATGAAGAGGGAGACAGCGGGCCGAAGCGCCGGTTCAGCGCTGGCCGATTGGCTGCGCATCGCACGAAACTCGGTATTTCCGCCGCGTCTTATGGGCAGCTGGTGGGTGTGTCCGGCCAGACCATCTACCACTGGGAACAGGGCAAGGCCCGCCCGAGGGCTGCGCAGCTGGAGAGCCTGGCTGCCGTGCGCGGGATGGGTCGGCAGGAAGTGGCGCAGCGGCTGGAATCCAACTAGCTGGCGGGCCCTTTCTTCAGGGCTTGGCAGGTCACGGTCACCGAATAGGCTTCAGGGGAAGTAGGCGCAAGCCATTGCAGGAGGCTCAGAAAGTGCCCGGCAGCAGGATGCTCGAATCGACCTCGTCGATGTTCGTGCGGCCACAGAAGGCCATCGTGATATCGAGCTCCTTGTGGATGATCTGCAGCGCGCGCGTCACGCCTTCCTGTCCGTAGGCGCCCAGCCCGTACAGGAAGCTGCGGCCGATCATGGTGCCGCGCGCGCCCAGCGCGCGGGCCTTGAGCACGTCCTGTCCGCTGCGGATGCCGCCATCCATCCACACCTCGATCTCGCTGCCCACGGCCTCCACGATGGCCGGCAGCGCGGCGATGGACGAAGGCGCGCCATCGAGCTGGCGCCCGCCGTGGTTCGACACGATGAGCGCATCGGCGCCGCTGCTCGCCGCGAGGCGCGCATCTTCCACGTCCATGATGCCCTTGAGGATCAGCTTGCCGCCCCAGAGCTTCTTGATCCACTCGACGTCCGCCCAGCTCAGCGCCGGGTCGAACTGTTCGGCGGTCCACGACGACAGCGACGACAGGTCCTTCACGCCCTTGGCATGGCCCGCGATGTTGCCGAAGGTGCGGCGCTTCGTGCCCAGCATGCCCATGCACCAGCGCGGCTTGGTCGCGAGGTCGATCAGGTTCTTGATGGTGGGCTTGGGTGGCGCGGTCAGCCCGTTCTTGATGTCTTTGTGGCGCTGGCCGAGAATTTGCAGGTCGAGCGTGAGTTGCAGGGCCGTCACATTGGCCGCCTTGGCGCGCTCGATCAGGCGCTCGATGAAGTCGCGGTCTTTCATCACGTAGAGCTGGAACCAGAACGGATGCCGGTCGGTGTTGGCGGCGATGTCTTCCAGCGAGCAGATGCTCATGGTCGACAGCGTGAACGGAATGCCGAAGGCCTTGGCCGCGCGGGCCCCA
The DNA here is from genome assembly GCF_047304235.1 of Variovorax sp. Varisp36. Classification (NCBI taxonomy): domain Bacteria; kingdom Pseudomonadati; phylum Pseudomonadota; class Betaproteobacteria; order Burkholderiales; family Comamonadaceae; genus Variovorax; species Variovorax sp. Varisp36. The sequence goes on along the minus strand of NZ_JBGLYU010000019.1, from coordinate 11,572 downwards.
AGGATCTCGCCGTCGGCATGCTGCATGCCGGTGAGGCCGGTGGGCGCGATGGCCACAGGCATGGCGGTTTCCTGGCCGACCATGGTGGTGCGGGTGGAGCGGCCTTCCATGTTCACGGCCACGCGCTGGCGCAGCTTGATCTTCTGGAAGTCGCTTTCGTTGGCGCGGTAGGTGCCCTCGGTCCATGCGCCGGAGTCGGCGTAGTCGTAGAACATCTTCGGGACGCGCCGCTTGGCGATCACCCGCAGGTCTTCGATGCTGGTGATCTTGGAAAGGTCTGACAAGGGCTGTCTCCTGAGCGTTTCTTGTGGGGGGCGAAGCGAATCGGCCATTATCTTCAGGCACCCCGACACGCCATCTGAAAAAAGCCGGCCCCGCTGCTGAAAAAATTTCAGTTCAGTCGCGCAGCGCCTCGCGCAGCCATTCGACGAAGGTTGCGCACTCCCGGCGCTCCATCGCGCCGGGCCGCCAGCACAGGAAGTAGGCGTTGGGCGAGGGTACGCTGCGCGGCGACAGCCGCACGAGCCGCCCGCTGTCCAGCCATGCGCTGCCCAGCCGCAGGTGCATCAGCACCACGCCGAAGTCTTCGGCCGCCGCGTCGAGCGCCAGCCCCAGGTCGTTGAACTGGTGGCCCGTGGCCGGCTCGGGCAGGCCCACGCCGCAAGCCTTGAACCACGTGCGCCATGACTCCAGCGGCGTGCGCAACAGCTGGGCGCGCAACACCTCGGCATCGGTGGCGAAGCCGTCGAAGGGACCGTGGCGCTTCAGGTAAGCGGGGCTGCACACCGGCGAGACCTCGTCGGCCAGCAACTGGAAAAACTCGCGGTCGTGAAAGGGCCCGGTGCCGAAGCGCAGCTCGATGTCGGCCTCCTCGACCGTGGTGTTGCGCACCGGCGTGGTCACCTGAAGCATCAGCTCGATGTTCGGATACGCATCGCGAAACCGTGCGAGCCGCGGCAGCAGCATCTGGCGCGAGAAGGTCGGCGTGACCGCCACGCGCAGCCGTCGCACCTGCGACTCGGGCTCGCGGCCGGGCACCTGCTGCAGCGCTGCGATGGCCTCGCGCACGCGCGCCAGGTAGGCCATGCCGTCGGCGCTGAGGCCGAAGTCGCCGCCCACGAAGAACTTGAGGCCCAGCAGCAGTTCGAGCTGGCGGATGCGATGGCTCACCGCGCTGGGCGTCACGCTGAGTTCGTCGGCGGCCAGGTTCACGCTGCGAAGGCGCGCGACAGCCTCGAAGGCCTGCAGGCCCTGGGTCGAGGGGAGACGCGGAGAAACCATCTTTTGTTGGCGGAGGGAGGGGGTTAGGATGGTAGCGAACGCTCTCGGTCACTCCTGGCGGACTCGCTTTGCCTCGCGTTGCCGGCTCAAAAAGATTCCAACAACAAGGAGACAAGCGCATGGTCTGGCAACAGGTTTACAACCCGTTCGGCAACATGATCGTATCGACGGCACTGGCCGCGATACCGGTGGTGGTGATGCTGGTGTGCCTCGGGCTGCTGCACGTCAAGGCGCACTACGCGGCGGGGCTGGGCCTGCTGAGCGCGGTGGTCATCGCGGTGTTCGCATTCGGCATGCCGGCCGACATGGCAGGCAAGGCGGCCTTTCTGGGCGGGCTCTCCGGCCTGCTGCCCATCGGCTGGATCGTGCTGAACATCATCTTCCTGCAGCAGCTCACGCAGCAGAACGGCAGCTTCCAGATATTGCAGGACTCCATCGCCGGCATCACCGAAGACCGGCGCTTGCAGCTGCTGCTCATCGCCTTTGCCTTCGGCGCCTTCTTCGAGGGCGCGGCGGGCTTCGGCACGCCGGTGGCCGTCACCGCCGCCATCCTCATCGGGCTGGGCTTCTCGCCGCTGGCGGCCTCGGGGCTCTCGCTCATCGCCAACACCGCGCCGGTGGCCTTCGGCGCATTGGGCACGCCGGTCATCACGCTGGCCAAGGTGCATGGCTACGACCTGATGGCGGTCACCGCGATGATCGGGCGGCAGCTGCCGTTCTTCTCGCTGCTGGTGCCGTTCTGGCTCATCTGGGCCTTCGCGGGACGCAAGGGAATGATGGAGGTGTGGCCCGCCATCCTGGTGACGGGCGTGTCCTTCGCGGTTCCGCAGTTCCTGGTGTCGAACTACATCGGGCCGGAGCTGGTGGACATCATCGCGGCCATCGTGTCGATGGTGTGCCTGGTGCTGTTCCTGCGTGTGTGGAAGCCGAAGAAGATCTGGACCTCGGTGTCGCTCAAGGGGCACGAGACCGACGGCGGCGAAGCTGGTCCGGCCGTGGCGCCCACGAAGCATGCGAGCGCGGCGGTGATCCGCGCCTGGACGCCGTGGCTCATCCTCACCGTGTTCGTGTTCATCTGGGGCCTGCCGGTGGTGAAGGCCTGGCTCAACGGCATCTTCGCGCCGAGCTTCCCCATCGACGGTCTGCACAACATGATCGAGAAGGTGGCGCCCGTGGTGCCCAAGCCCACGAAGGAGGGCGCGGTGTACCAGTTGCTGCTGCTCTCGGCCACGGGCACGGGCATCCTTGTCTCGGCCATCGTGGGCGGGCTGATCATGAAGTACAACCCCATCCAGCTCGTGGCCGCCTACGGCCGCACGCTGTGGCTGGTGAAGTTCTCGCTGCTCACCATCGTGCTGATGCTCGCGCTGGGCACGCTCACGCGCTACTCGGGCCTCGACACCACGCTGGGGCTGGCCTTTGCCAACACCGGCATGTTCTATCCCTTCTTCGGCACGCTGATGGGCTGGCTGGGCGTGGCGCTCACGGGGTCGGACACGGCATCGAACGTGCTCTTCGGCGGCATGCAGAAAGTGGCGGCGGACCAGCTGGGCCTGAGCCCCAACCTCATGGGCGCGGCCAACAGTTCGGGCGGCGTGATGGGCAAGATGATCGACGCGCAATCGATCGTGGTGGCCTCCACCGCCACGCGCTGGTTCAACCACGAGGGCGAGATCCTGCGCTACGTGTTCTTCCACTCCATCGCGCTGGCCTGCCTCGTGGGCCTCTACGTGACGCTGCAGGCCTACGTATGGCCGTTCACGGCGATGGTCGTGAAGTGATCGAATCGCCCAGCGCCTGAAGCAACCGGCGCAGGTCGCCGACCGCTTCGCGCGCCACCGCCGCATCGCCCATCTGCGCCTTGACGATGGCGCCGTCGACACCCAGCGCGGCCGCCTGCGCGATGGCCATGCGCCGCGGCCCTCCAAGCGTTTCCGGCAGCAGGCCGGCGATCACATCGACCATCTCGCGCTTGTGGCCCCGCGCGATGTCGCTGGCGCCCGCCACGCTCGTGCCCACCTCCACCACCGAGTTGATGAACGCGCAGCCGCGGAACACCGGGTCGGCGAACCACTCGGCCATGACGTCGGCCAGTATCTCCAGCGCCTGACCGTCGCCGATGCGCCGCTGCGCCCCGCGGCGGCCGAGCGCATCGACGAACCACGCCATCCACAGGCCATGCCGGTGGTCGAGAAAGGCGCGCACCAGGTCGTCCTTCGACGGGAAGTGCCGGTAGAAGGTGACCTTGGTGACGCCCGAGGCGGCAATGACGCGGTCGATGCCGGTGGCGCGGATGCCGTCTGAGTAGAAAAGGTCGTGCGCGGTGAGCAGGATGCGCTCGCGTGCGGGCAGTGCGGAGATGTCCATGGCGCGATTGTAGGCATGTAGACAGTTCTGTCTACATGTGGCACATTGCGGCGCATTCCCTTCACCACAGCACTGAAAGATCTCCATGGAATCCCGCCCGCCGCTGCCGCCCTTCACCCTCGAATCCGCCACCCGGAAGGTGCAGGCCGCCGAAGACGCCTGGAACTCGCGCGACCCCGTGCGCGTGAGCCTGGCCTACACGCCCGACACCGAGTGGCGCAACCGCGCCGAGTTCGTCAACGGCCGCGAGCAGGTGGTGGAGTTCCTGTCGCGCAAGTGGGTGCGCGAACTCGACTACCGGCTGAAGAAGCAGCTGTGGGCCTTCACGGACAACCGCATCGCGGTGCGCTTCGAGTACGAATGGCACGACGACGCGGGCCAGTGGTATCGCAGCCATGGCAACGAGAACTGGGAGTTCGCGGAGAACGGGCTGATGCAGAGGCGCTTTGCGAGCATCAACGACCAACCCATTGCCGAGTCGGATCGCAAGTTCCGGTGGGCACGCCTGTTGCTTGCCTGAGCCCATTCAACAGGAGACCGCATGAACCGCAACGACGTCACGGAAAAAATCATCACCGTCAAGGTAAGCAAGGGCATCCAGTGGGCCGACGTGGCAAAGAAGGTCGGCCTCTCGAAGGAGTGGACCACCGCCGCCTGTCTCGGCCAGATGACGCTCGACGAGAAGCAGGCCAAGGTCGTAGGCAAGATCTTCGGCCTCACTCCCGAGGAGCAGAAGTGGCTGCAGGTGGTGCCCTACAAGGGCTCGCTGCCCACGCCCGTGCCGACCGACCCGCTGATCTACCGCTGGTACGAGGTCGTGAGCGTGTACGGCACCACCATCAAGGAACTGATCCATGAAGAATTCGGCGATGGCATCATGAGCGCCATCGACTTCAGCATGGACATCCAGCGCCAGGCCGACCCCAAGGGCGACCGCGTCAACGTGGTGCTGTCGGGCAAGTTCCTGCCGTACAAGGCCTACTGAACGTACACCGCCGGGTGCGGCCTCTGCGCACCCGCCGGCCGCATCGTGCGGGCCGTGATGCCGTAGCCCTCGATGGCCCCGGCGATCGATCGCGCCACGGCATCCACGGGCACCGCGATGCGCCGGTTGGTGCGCATGCGCTCCCGGGCGTACGTGGCGGCGATGCGCTCTGCCAGCGGGTCGCCGGGGCCGTTCACGTCGGGGCTCACCACCGTCACGTGCAGGCGGCCGGCATGCTCCTGCCGCAGGCCTTCGGAGATCGCGTTCACCGCGTACTGCGTGCCGTGGTACACGGCCGAACTCGGCGACACGCCCTGCATCGCCACCGGCGCCACGTTCACGATGTGACCCCAGCCCTGCTCCTGCATCGCCGGCAGCACGGCCGCGATGCCGAGCAGCGCGCCGCGCAGGTTCACGTCGATCATGAGTTCCCACTCCTCGATCTTGCGGTTCCACAGCGGCGACATCGGCATCACGCCCGCCGCGTTGACGAGCACGTCGATCTGCTCGTGCGTCTCGAGGGCGAACTCGGCAAAGGCTTCCATGTCGGGCCGATGCGTCACGTCGAGCCGCTGGAAGCTCGCGGTGCCGCCCGTGGCCTCGATCTCGGCCGCGAGTGCCGCGAGCCGGTCGGTACGGCGCGCACCGAGCACCACCTTGGCGCCGCGCCGCGCGAGCAGCCGCGCGGTTGCTTCGCCGATACCGCTGCTCGCGCCGGTGATGAGAACGACTTTTTCCTGGATTGCGCTCATGATGAAACTCCTCGTGCTGGTCGGTTGCCGTGGGGCGCACACAGAAGAGGGTGCACCGGGCATGGAGAGAAGTTTCGCGTCCGAGGGCCCCGAGGCGGTATCCGAATCGAACTCGGTTTTTGCCTGATCCTGCAAAACGCAAGGGCGGCGGGCACTTCCTACGGCGCGGCGTAGTGCTTTGGCTTTCGCGATGTAGCCACTGTGGCTTCTTGCTCAATCCACCGGCTGTCGCGCAGAGCGGGCGGTGCTTCAGGGCTGTGCGGCGAGGATCTCGACCTTGGGCCAGCGTCGCGCGAATTGCTTCTGCTCCACGCGCTGCCGGTACGTAGCGGCATCCGCGCGCACGGGGTTGTGCCGAACGCGCAGCCCGAACAGATCTTCCAGGCCGTGCGGCGCCAGCACGCGGATCGAGTCGTCGGCAGCCAGGGACACACCGACGCAGGTCGCGAACTCCGGCCATGTCGCGATGCCTTCCTCCAGCGAGGTCAGCGCGGCCACGACCTGTCCAAGGCTTTCCCGAAACCAGTGATGCACATGCGCCTGGTTGGTCACTTCCCAGCGATGCTCCGGCATCCGCATCGACAGCTGTTCCTGCAGGGCGGCCTCACCGAGCCGCGGCGGCTCGTCGGCATTGAAGTACACGACGTCGATGTCTTCCAGGGCCGAGGGCTCGCTGAATCCATGAAGCGAATCCCAGACCAGGCTGCGCACTGCCCCCGCACCGATGCACCACGCGCCGAGGTCCAACTCGCGCACCGCCGCCAAGGCGGCCATCAGACAGGGCGCGCCGCGCACCAGTTCGACGAGTCGCTGCGCGTGGCCGGGTGAAGAGGTGCGATGCATGGGCCGGCGACTGTAGCTCACCGCGGCGTGTGCGCCGGCGCCGATCCATCGATCGGAAAATCTTCACGCATCGTGCTGGTGCATCTTGAGCCGAATCCAAAAAGCGAGGATGCTCGGCCGATGGAAAACAACCCCGATCCCTCGAGGCGCCCGCAGATCTATCTCGCGGGACCGGACGTCTTTCGTCCTGACGCGAGAGACCATTTCGTTCGGCTCGCCGCGGCCTGCGACGCACTCGGCCTCTGCGCACTGCTTCCGGCCGACGGCAACGAGGAGCCTGCGCCCGAAGCTCCGGAAATGCAGATCTGCAAGGCCAACATGCAGCGCCTTCGCAGCGCCGACGGCGTCGTCGCCAACCTCGCCTGCTTCAGAGGGCTGGAGCCCGATTCCGGCACGGTGTTCGAGGTGGGCGCGGCGGTCGCGCTCGGGATTCCGGTGGTGGCCTACGGCGTGCCCGATGGGAGCTATGCGGACCGCGCGCGGGCGGCACTGCCGTGCGAAGCCGATGCGAACGGCGTGCTGCGCGAGAGCGGCTCCGGTATTGCCGTCGAAGACTTCGGCCAGCCGCTGAACCTGATGCTGGCCTGCTCGATCCACATCGAGCCGACGCCGGAAGCGGCGTTGAAGAAGATGGGTGAGGTGTTGGCTGTCCTCCGTGCGACAAAGGCTGGAAACTCCTGAGCGAAACTCCGGCCGCCAACCCCTAGGATGGCGTTCCCCTTTCACCGGAGCACCGCATGCCGACCACCGAGACGCACTTCGAATTGACCGCCAACGACGGCGTCACGGTGGAATCCCATCGCTGGCAGGGCGCGACGCAGCGCGCGGTCATCCAATTGGCGCACGGCATGGGCGAACATTCGCTGCGCTATCGGCACCTGGCGGACGCGCTGGTGCAGGCCGGCTACGTGGTGTATTCGAACGAGCATCGCGGCCACGGCAAGGGCGCCTCGGCGCGCGGCGAGCTGGGGGAGTTCGGCCCGCGCGGTTTCGCCGGGCTGGTGGACGACATGGCGCTGCTGAGCCGCCACGTGCGCGGCGTGCATCCGGGCCTGCCGCTGATCCTTGTGGGCCACAGCATGGGCTCGTTCGCCACGCAGTACTACCTCCTCGAGCACAGCGCACTGCTGGCGGGCGCCGCGCTTTCGGGCACTTCGGCGCTTGATCTGCTGGGCGCGGCGTTGCAGTCCGGCTTCAAGCTGGAAGACATGAACGCCGCATTGCCGGACGTTCGCACGCCCTTCGACTGGCTCAGCCGCGATCCGGCGCAGGTCGATGCCTACATCGCCGATCCGCTGTGCGGATTCACGGTCTCGGCCGAGGGCCTGGGGTCAATGTTCGCGAAGCTGGCCGAGCTGGCGCCGGACGCGATGCGAGGGCGCATCCGCCCCGAGCTGCCGCTCTATCTGTTCGTGGGCGACCAGGACCCGGTCAGCAACAAGGCCGAATGGTTCTACCCGCTGGTGCAGCGCTACCGCGAGGCGGGGCTGCGCGATGTGTCGTGCCACGTGTTCGGCGGCGCGCGCCACGAGGCGCTGAATGAAGTCAATCGCGATGAGGTCGAGGCGGTGCTGCTCGCGTGGATCGCACGGGTGGTGGGCAAGGGCTGAGCGCCGTTGCCGTCACCCCGTTGGCTGCTGCTACTTCCTGCAGTCGCCGCCGACGGACACGGTGCCGTCCTTGCACTCGGTGAGCATCGGCTCGCCCGGCCTGGGTGCCGGGGCCGAGCCTGCGCCGGACGCGGGCCCGGCGTCCTTCAGGTAGACGATCTTCTTGGTGCCGAGCTCGCAGCTGCCCACCACCTGCCCGTTCGCCGATGCGTTGGCATCGACGACGGTGACGGTGAAGCGCGCCACGCCGGCCGCAGCGATCTTCGACTCGATGCCGGTGCGCAGGGCCTCGCAGTCTTCGGCCCCGTGGGCCGCGCCAGCCAGCAGGGCGAGCGCGGCGGGGAGCATCGTGAACCAAGGCTTCATGGCTGCCACCCGCTCGATGCCCATCAGCCCTGGGCCGACGCCAGCGCCGCGTTGAGCGTGGGGCTCGGGCGCATCACGGCTTCGAACTTGGCGGGGTCCGCCAGGTAGTAGCCGCCGATGTCCACGGGCTTGCCCTGCACGGCGGCGAGCTCGTCGACGATCTTCTGCTCGTTGCTGGCAAGCGTGCCGGCCAGCTTCACGAACTGGGCCTGCAGTTCCTTGTCTTCCGTCTGTGCGGCCAGTTCCTGTGCCCAGTACATGGCCAGGTAGAACTGGCTGCCGCGGTTGTCGAGCTGGCCGGTCTTGGGCGACGGGTTCTTGTTGTTGTCGAGCAGCTTGCCGGTGGCGGTGTCCAGCGTCCTGGCCAGGATGGCGGCTTTCTTGTTGCCGGTTTTCAGGCCCAGGTCTTCCAGGCTCACGGCCAGCGCGAGGAATTCGCCCAGCGAGTCCCAGCGCAGGTGGTTTTCCTCCACCAGCTGCTGCACGTGCTTGGGGGCCGAGCCGCCCGCGCCGGTCTCGTACATGCCGCCGCCGGCCATCAGCGGAACGATGGACAGCATCTTGGCCGAGGTGCCCAGTTCCATGATGGGGAACAGGTCGGTCAGGTAGTCGCGCAGGATGTTGCCGGTGGCGCTGATGGTGTCCAGGCCGCGGACCACGCGCTCCAGCGTGTAGCGCATGGCGCGCACCTGGCTCATGATCTGGATGTCCAGGCCCGTGGTGTCGTGCTCGTGCAGGTACATCTTGACCTTGGTGATCAGCTGCGCCTCGTGCGGACGGTAGGCGTCGAGCCAGAACACGACCGGCATGCCGGAGTTGCGCGCGCGGTTCACGGCCAGCTTCACCCAGTCGCGGATCGCGGCGTCCTTGACCTGGCACATGCGCCAGATGTCGCCCTTCTCCACGTCTTCGCTCATCAGCACTTCGCCGGTGTCCAGGTCGGTGATGTTGGCGACGCCGTCCTCGGGGATCTCGAAGGTCTTGTCGTGCGAGCCGTATTCCTCGGCCTTCTGCGCCATCAGGCCCACGTTGGGCACGGTGCCCATGGTCTTGGGGTCGAAGGCGCCGTGCCACTTGCAGAAGTTGATGATCTCCTGGTAGATGCGGGCGAAGGTCGACTCGGGCATCACGGCCTTCACGTCCTTCAGGCGGCCGTCGGCGCCCCACATCTTGCCGCCGTTGCGGATCATCGCGGGCATGGAGGCGTCCACGATCACGTCGTTGGGCGAGTGGAAGTTGGTGATGCCCTTGGCCGAGTCGACCATCGCCAGCTCGGGGCGGTTTTCGTGGCAGGCGTGCAGGTCGCGCTTGATCTCGTCCTGCGTGCTCTGCGGCAGCGTGGCGATCTTGTTGTAGAGGTCGACCATGCCGTTGTTGACGTTGATGCCCAGCTCGTCGAACAGCTTGCCGTGTTTCTCGAAGGCTTCCTTGTAGAAGATCTTCACGCAGTGGCCGAACACGATGGGGTGCGAGACCTTCATCATGGTGGCCTTGACGTGCAGCGAGAACATCACGCCGGTCTTGCGCGCGTCCTCGATCTCCTTTTCATAGAAGGCCAGCAGCGCCTTCTTGCTCATGAACATGGAGTCGATGACCTCGCGGTCCAGCAGGGCGACCTTGGGCTTGAGGACGATGGCTTTGCCGCTCTTGGTGAGCAGTTCCATCTTGACGTTGCGCGCGCGGTCCAGGGTCATGGACTTCTCGCCGTGATAGAAGTCGCCGCCGTGCATGTGCGAGACGTGCGAGCGCGAGGCCTGGCTCCAGTCGGCCATGCTGTGCGGGTTCTTGCGCGCGTATTCCTTCACGGCCTTGGGTGCGCGGCGGTCGGAGTTGCCTTCGCGCAGCACGGGGTTCACGGCGCTGCCGGTGCACTTGTTGTAGCGCGCGCGGATGTCCTTGTCCTCGTCCGTGGTCGGGTTCTCGGGGTAGTCGGGGATCTTGTAGCCCTTGCCCTGCAGTTCCTTGATGGCGGCCTTGAGCTGGGCCACCGAGGCGCTGATGTTGGGCAGCTTGATGATGTTGGCCTCGGGCTTGAGCGTGAGCTTGCCCAGTTCGGCCAGGTTGTCGGGCACCTTCTGGTCGTCGCCGAGGAACTCGGGGAACTCACCCAGGATGCGGGCCGCCACGGAGATGTCGCTGGTGGCGACGTTGATGCCGGCCGGGTTGGTGAAGGCGCGGATGATGGGCAGAAACGCGTAGGTCGCCAGCAGGGGCGCCTCGTCGGTGAGGGTGTAGACGATGGTGGGTTGCTTCGAGCTCATGCGCTTGCTTCCGTAGATCCTGGGTTGTCGGGTTGGCTGGAACTTCCGGCAAGGACGAGGTGGATGCGTTTTCGCCGGAATCCCCGATTGTCGCCGGACCGGGAGCCGGTTCCGGCCCGGCCGGCCGGATGTCCCGGCTCGGCGGGCGTCTTAGCCGGGAAGCGAAGGCGCATGGCCGCCGGTTTCGGCGCTCTTCTCCAGCATTTCCCGCGCCAGGTCGACGAAGGCGCGCAGCTTGGGCGCCTGCGCCGCGCGGCGCGGAAAGTACAGGAACAGGCCCGGTTCCCCGAAGGCCGAGCACGGCAGCAGCTGGCGCAGGCGGCCCTCGCGCAGATCGGCACGCACCAGCGGCTCGAAGATGTAGGCGATGCCCACGTCAGCCAGCGCCAGGTCGCGGGCATAGAGCGCGTCGGTGACGCGCACCGTGCCCGGCACCTCGACCGAGACGTGGGCACCTTCCTTGTCGCGCAGGTCCCAGGCGTACACGCCGCCCGAGGTCACGAAGCGAAAGCCGATGCAGTTGTGCTGCTGCAGCGACTCGATGCTGTGCGGCTCGCCGGCGGTGGCCAGATAGCGCGGCGTGGCCACCATGATGGCCTCGAAGGGCGGCGTAAGCCGCACCGCCACCATGTCCTGCGCCACGGTGTGGCCCAGCCGGACGCCCGCGTCGTGGCCGCTGGCCACGATGTCGGCCAGCCCGTCATCGCAGGTGATCTCTATCACCAGCCCGGTATGGCGCAGCGCCATTTCGGCCACCAGCGGCGTCATTGCCAGCGGCAGGGCCACGTGGGGCGCGTTGATGCGCAGCACGCCGCCCACGCGCCCGAGCGCTTCACCGAAACGGTCCACCGCATCGCCGATCTCGCCCATCGCGGGTGCCAGCACGCCGACGAAGCCGGCGCCCGCCTCGGTGAGCCGTACGCTGCGGGTGGTGCGCGCGAAGATCGGCTGGCCCAGGTGGTCTTCAACGGCCCGCACCGCGTGGCTCACGGCCGAGGCGCTCATGCCGAGTTCGGCCGCGGGGGGGGGGGCGCCCCCCCCCCCGGGGGGCCCCCCCCCCCGGGGGGGGGGGGGGGGGGGGGGGGGGGGGGGGAGATGGAAGGTTTT